>JBIKPR010000115.1:0-4966 GCA_044357345.1 Bacteroidia bacterium | reverse complement strand
ATTCAGAACTTTTTGAGCACGCAGTTTAACCATAAGTTCATGGTTGGCCGCTTCGTAACTGATGTTTCCTGTAATGTTTTCTTTTTCTAAACCGCCAATTCTGTGTTCCATACCAGGTGTTCCAGGGACGGCGTGCTGGCGTGAAAGGTCTTCATTGCGGGCATAAGGTTGATAAGGTTTGCTTTCATCCGTTTGACGGATAAAATGAGAACTGATTTCTGGCATTTCCTCCAAGGTTTTAATCATCCAAGGTTGCGCGCCATTGGCCAAGTATCCATCGCTTAAAAACATAACTGGAACCATGTGTTCTAAGGCGATTTTCACTGCCATGTATGACATTTCATAACAATCGGCAGGTGTCGAAGCGGCTATGACCACCAATGGACATTCGCCATTTCTGCCGTATAAGGCTTGCAACAAATCAGATTGTTCGGTTTTGGTTGGCAAGCCTGTTGATGGCCCACCTCTTTGTATGTTGCAAATCACCAATGGCAATTCGAGCATGGTGGCCAATCCGATAGCTTCGGTTTTAAGGGCAATGCCGGGTCCTGAGCTTGTAGTAACACCCAAACGACCGCCATAAGAAGCACCTATTGCTGAACAAATTCCTGCTATTTCATCTTCCGCTTGAAAACTGATTAAATCAAAGCCTTTGTGTTTTGACAATTCATGTAAAATGTCAGATGCTGGTGTAATAGGGTAGGTGCCCAGAAAAATAGGAATGCCCGATTTAACTGAGGCGCCCAATAAACCTAAAGCTGTAGCTTGGTTTCCGTTTATACTTCTATAAGTTCCTTTAGCGTATACGGCTGCTGCAATTTCAAATCTGTTGCCAAACATTTCAGAAGTTTCGCCAAAATGATAACCCGCTTGCAGGGCTTTAACGTTTGATTTTGCAACCAGTTCTTTTTTTGAAAATTGTTTTTCTATGAAGTCAATACTGTGCTGCAAATTGCGGTCAAACAACCAATACACCAAACCCAAAACATACATATTTTTGCAGCGTTCGGCTTCTTTGTTTCCGAGACCAAACTCAGCTACAGCCAATTTGGTTAACTTGGTGATGTCGGCAGTAAATACTTGGTAGGCATCCAAACTGCCATTGTGCAAAGGATTGTCATTTTCGTCAATCTTTGCCAAGCGTAAATTTTTTTCGTCAAATCCATCACTGTTGGCAATGATAATGCCATTGGGTTTTAAGGATTTTAAATTGACTTTTAATGCGGCTGCATTTAAAGCAACCAAAACATCATAGGTGTCGCCAGGGGTAAGTATCTCGTTGCTGCCAATATGGAGTTGAAATCCACTAACACCGGGTAAAGTACCTATGGGTGCGCGAATTTCTGCTGGAAAATCAGGGAAGGTTGCAATGTCATTTCCAAATAAAGCACTGGTTTCGGCAAACTGTGTTCCTGTTAATTGAACACCATCTCCGCTGTCTCCAGCAAATTTAATGACTACATGTTGTTCTCGTTTTATTGTGTCTGACACTGCCTATTTATTTTAATGCAAAAATACTCTTTATTGACGATTCGTAGGGATAATTGTATAATAATGATATCAATCAATTTGATGATGATTGCATTATTTTGGACATTAAAACAGTTTTGATTTCAAAATTGTTTTCCAATTGCTGCTGTTTATTTTAAAATAGTAGTCTATGTTCTTACTTCTCTCAGAATGGATATAGGTAACTTGGTATTGAAATGAAGAAGGGAAATATTCCTCTAAGGCAGATTGATTGAAATTTAAATAGGTGCTGTATTCAGAAGGGGTATTTGGAACATCAAAAGAATCTCCTGCATTGGCATTGCTTATTTGAAATGTATTGTTTTGTTCGGAATACTTGTAACTCAGTGTAGCCAAACGAATGGTGTCGTATAGGGTCTTTACAATCTGCGTTTTGTTGAAATTCTGATCGTAGGCATAGCTTATCGATTTTTTTTCTACCCGTTTATTCCCTCCAATAAAAAGTGATTTATATGCACGGTCAAAGTTAACCGTCATTATATTGTCATCTGCAGCACCTAGTAACAAAATACTGATTTCGCTTAAATATTTGTTGATAAAGGTTTCGTTTTTATCCGCATAGAATATGGAATAGTTTGAGTCAGGACTTTTTGTTGAAATGTCTTTTTTTATTTTGCCGTTTATACTTTCGCTTGCAAAAATTTCCAAGCCATTTGTAATATAGCCCACTCCTTTAAGCGTTTTGCCTTTGATAGGTTCTAATCTCGAGTTTTTTGCAAAAAACCAAAAAGCGGCACTGTCGTCTTTTACCTGTTTGAATTCATTTGTGTTTTTGAAATTCTCTTTTGTTTTAAAAATATTTTCTAAGTCTTTATTCGCAAATTGTTTTGGCAAAATCGCCAAGGCTTTTTCGTTCCACACCAATTGAAAAGAATCTTTTCGACTGATCACACTGGAATAGGCATTCCCTTTTAGGGGCTGTGTGAAAACTTCTGAACCTATTTCTTTAAGGGTATTTTCGAAATTTTCAAGGTCGCTAATCAAGACTAAAAAAAAACGGGTATTCTCTAATTCTACATAAGCCGCATCAGAGGTAAAATCGATGCCCACAGTCAAAGGGTTTTTAATGTTCTTGAAATAGGGATTGTTTTTCAAAAATTTCAAATCGCCTTTACCTGACTTGGGGAAGTTTTGATAGATAACCCGAGTGTTCAGGTATACTATTGTCTGCGCACCAGCAGGGATATACTCCGCTAAATGAGAAGTTTTATTTAAAAGGTAGTAGCGGTATGACCACAATGAAAGGCCAATAAGCAAGGAAACACCAAGGACAATGAGTATGGCTTTTTTTAAGCTCATGTTAATGCATTGCACTCATGGTTTTTAAAATAATGTAGAGAGCATTCTCAGATCCGTCTTTAAGATGCAATACTGCGCTAGCTCCGTACATATTGTCTATAGGTTTTGAGTCTACCATTTCTAATAATCCGTAACTCTCCATAAATTTGAACATGCCACCATCTTCGCCATTTGGATAAAACTCTTTCATTTTAGCCATCACGTCTTGAATTTTTATATTTATGGCCATATTGTGAGACATGATATTTTTCTTATCAGCCTCATTCAAGTTGTTGAAATCATTTTCATTCAAAGCAATGTTGGCATCGTTGGTGATTATAAAGGCATCTTCTTTTAAAACCATGTATAAATTTAAAGGCATACCATTCATAGCTTTTAGTGTAATGACATTGTCTCTTAATTTGGTGAAAACATTGAATTTACTGATGATGTCAAATAGTTTTTTCGCATTGTCGTAGTTGCCAATAGACATTACAGCAAGCATTTTAGCTTGTTTTTCTAAACGCTCCTCTGTTACTTCTTTGCGGTTAAAATCATCGTCATAGGTATAGGTTTTGAATTTAACTTTCATGTTTTCAAATCCAGTGCAAGCAATAATGGCTCTGCCATCAATGGTATTGTATAGCATTTCTTTATCGATGAATGCATATGCCAATTGCATGGCCGGGGCAATGTTTTCTAAATAATTATCAGTACTTGATTGGGGCAGGTTGTTGAGAATTTCTGCATACATATCGCCATAAAATCTGCCCATTTCTTTGTTGTTAACAGCGATTGACATGTAGCCTAAAAGGTTTTTACCGTCGATGTACTTTAGTAACTTCTTATTCTGTTTTACTTCAAATATTGATTTGATATACTTGAATGCTTTGTCGTTGTATGTGCTTTTGAATTGAATTGATGCAGCCCCATTGAAAAAGTTCAATGAATAGAAAGCATTAATTCCAGCACTTAAAAGATTCTGATTGGTATTGCTTGGCTCATTTTGATAAATTTTGCTGGGCCACAATAGAGAATTCATTGAAAAATTTGACTGGTACAACAAACCACTTGTATTTATAAAAACACTAGCATCGTCATGCTGAGAAATGATTTTGCTGAAATTTCTGTTTTTGTAGATGCCATCCGCTTGCACTTGCACAAAGCTTTCCATCATGTACAATAAGTCTTTGTATTTAATTTCTAAAATTGCTTGAAGCTTTTCTTCATATCTTTTGTTGGCTAAATATAAAATCGTGGTATCAGACAAATCTAAAACATCTTCTGCGCTCTGATAGTAATTGTTGATCTTGCCACTATTAAGTTTTTCGAAATACAAACTGTCAACTCTATAGTTGTCATTTCTCTTGTCAACCTTGTAGGTAGAATCGTAGGGGTTTGACTCAATATTGTTAGCAGACTCATAGTAATTGTAGTCTTTGTTAAAAACCACTGCGATGTTGCCATTAATGGCGACAGATTCTTTATCGCTTAAGTAGAAACTGCCATTGATTGAACTCTTTTTTTGTATGGATGTTTTGTTTTCACAATTTGCCATTAATTGTGACTCGAACTTTTCAGGATTCTTAAGGTTGAAAATAAAAACATTGCCGCTGGTTTTGTTAACAGTTATTCTGTACATAATGACATTTTCAGACGCATTAAGTCCGTAGGCAGAGGTGTTGACCAAAACATCATTGATGTTTATCAATTCACAACCTTCAGTATAATACCCGAAACTTTGTGACTTTAGTATAGGCTTTAAGTACTTTAAATAGTTAATGTCTCCGCTCTTTTTGTTGAGTTGTTCTAGGTTCATGCTAAAAACTATTTGAGCAGAAGCAGGCACATAATCATAGGCATTTTGTGCATTTGAAATATGGCTAACAGTTAATAATAAAAGGGTATATATTAATTTCATTTGAGAATAATCGAGGTTTTGAAAAGGTTTGGGTTTTTTATTAAATCACTTAGTTTATACTGTACCATCACCGCTTTTTTATTTTGCGATATTTTAGATAAACTGTTGTTAGAAGAAACCACATCTTGTTTGAATCTGTAAATACAGGTTACTTTGGCATTGTTGAAAACACCAAGCCCAGCTTTAGATGACGCTTGAATTAAGCTATCCCCAGGGGTGTTAATGCGTTGAAACTCT
>JBIKPR010000114.1:0-5008 GCA_044357345.1 Bacteroidia bacterium | reverse complement strand
TCCACTACGTGAGTTTGGGCATGCCCGCAAAACGTTTGTCAACTGCATTCGATAGTGTTACCCTATACGGAAACGATCCACATATTCGCCCTGATATTTATGGCAAAATAGGCAATTCTGGTGTTAGTATTTGCTGCCTAGACGACGCCAAAAAACTATACAGTGGTTTTGACCTAGCAGACCCGAAAACCTCAGTGTCTATGACCATCAATGGTCCAGCGCCTATGCTACTTGGATTTTTCATGAATGCGGCCATAGACCAACAGTGCGAGAAGTACATTAAGCAAAACAATCTAGAGGCTGAAGTTGAAGCAAAAATAAAAGCCATTTATGCAGCTAAAGGTGCAGCTAGACCGAGTTACCAAGGTCCTTTACCAGAAGGCAACGACGGCTTAGGCCTCATGTTGCTTGGTGTAACAGGCAATCAAGTTTTGCCATCAGACGTTTACCAACAAATAAAAACCCATACCCTTTCCCAAGTGAGAGGTACCGTGCAAGCGGATATTTTAAAAGAAGACCAAGCACAAAACACTTGTATTTTCAGCACTGAATTTGCCTTGCGTTTAATGGGCGATGTACAAGAATATTTCATCAGCAAAAAGGTTCGCAATTTCTATTCAGTTTCTATCAGTGGATACCATATTGCTGAAGCTGGTGCTAACCCAATAACCCAATTGGCTTTTACCTTGGCCAATGGTTTTACTTATGTAGAATACTATTTAAGCCGCGGTATGGACATTAATGAGTTTGGTCCTAACCTATCGTTTTTCTTTAGCAATGGTATAGATCCTGAATACGCCGTTATCGGTCGTGTTGCCAGAAGAATTTGGGCAAAAGCCATGCGCGATAAATATGGCGCCAACGAAAGAAGTCAGATGTTGAAATACCACATCCAAACCAGTGGTAGAAGTTTACACGCCCAAGAAATCGACTTCAACGATATCCGTACAACCTTGCAAGCTTTGTATGCAATATATGACAACTGCAACAGTTTGCACACCAATGCATACGACGAAGCCATTACCACACCCACAGAAGAATCTGTGCGCCGTGCCATGGCCATACAATTAATTATTAACCGTGAGTTGGGCTTGGCTAAAAACGAAAACCCAATGCAAGGTTCTTTCATTACTGAAGAATTAACCGACCTATTGGAAGAAGCCATACTCATGGAGTTCGACCGCATTACCGAAAGAGGTGGTGTTTTAGGTGCTATGGAAACCATGTACCAACGCGGAAAAATCCAAGAAGAAAGTCTGTACTACGAAACACTTAAACACACTGGCGAGTTCCCTATCATTGGTGTTAATACTTTCTTGAGCAGCAAAGGCTCTCCTACTGTTTTACCTAAAGAAGTTATTCGTGCAACGGAAGAAGAAAAGCAATATCAGATTTCTATGTTGAACAATTTGCACGCCTATTTTGCAGATTTAATTCCTAAAGAATTAAGACATCTTCAAGAGGTAGCAATCAAGAACGAAAATCTATTTGAAGCCTTAATGGAAGCCAGCAAAGTTTGCTCTCTAGGTCAAATTACTGCTGCGCTATTTGAAGTTGGCGGGCAGTATCGAAGGAATATGTAAAAAGGGTATAGGGTCCCTGTAGCAGAGACTACACTGCGTTCCGTCACGCTACGGGATGAGTCTTGCGTTAAGGTTTAGTCTTTTTTATTCGAGTTAATTTCGATTAAGACTCAGGGGTGAAAAACACCACCTGAGACAGCAAAAAGGGAAGCAAGACCCCATGGTAGAGCATTTCACTCCCCATGGCAGAATTCGCTCAAAGCTGCGAATACCCTGCACTAGAGTTTTGTATATACAAAACACAGAGCAGGACTAAGCGCCGTAGGGCAGGTCGTTACATGCACACCACGGGGTTTAGCAAGAGCAAGAACTTAGCGTAGCGATTTCACGACCGAAGGGAGTATTGCTGAGGAAGGCGGTCGATGTATGTTGGGGGATCCGTTATTTATCGCTTTTTAGATATCAACTAATAACCTAACTCTCCCCATATAACGTATTAATACTCTCCAACATCTCAGTGGCTTCCGTGATATTGCGCACCGATTTGATGTAGAGAATAATGGTTTTGGCACTTTGCTTCATGTCGAATTTGCCTGCATGCGCGGCCACATGTTGCAACAATTTCATAAAGGCCATGCTGTCGTATAAAGGCGATTTTTCGTCTGATGGAAAATAGATTTTCATGGTGCTTTTTTCCAAAGATATCTTTTCAAATCCCATAGATTTTCCCATCCATTTCAAACGCACCGAAGCCAACAAAGTGCTTACCTCTTTAGGGAATTTCCCGAAACGGTCGATCAGCATTTCACTGAATTCAGTTAACATGGTTTCGTTTTCTACCTTGCCCAATTCGGTGTATAAACTCAAGCGCTCTGGCATATTGAAAACATACGAATCGGGTATCAACATATCCAAATCGGTGTCCACCTGACAGTCGCGGCTACTAAGGCTTTGCGCCTGGTCGATAAACAAATCGGCAAACTCGTCATGCTTCAATTCTCTGATGGCTTCATCCAATATTTTATGGTAAGTGTCAAATCCAATTTCAGATATAAATCCGCTTTGCTCACCGCCCAACAAATTACCGGCTCCTCGTATGTCTAAGTCGCGCATGGCCACGTGAAAACCGCCACCTAAATCGCTGTACTCTTCAATAGTGCTCAATCGCTTTTTGGCATCCGAACTCAAGGTGTTTAATGGTGGTGACAACAGGTAACAATAAGCCTTTCTATTGCTTCGTCCCACCCTTCCACGCATTTGATGCAAGTCGCTCAAACCAAACATATGCGCATTGTTGATGATAATGGTGTTGCAATTGGGAATATCCAAACCAGCCTCAATAATGGTGGTGGCAATTAAGACATCGAAATCGCCTTCTATAAATTTAACCATCACATTTTCCAATTCATGTCCTTCCATTTGCCCATGGGCTATGGCCACACGCACACCAGGAATCATCATTTCCATCATGTGCTGGTAATCGTAAATGTCTTTAACACGGTGGTGCACAAAAAAGGCCTGACCACCTCTGGCCAACTCATGGGTCAAGGCCTTGTGAATAATCTCTTTGTTAAAGGTATGTAGCTCTGTTTTAATTGGAAAACGGTTTGGTGGCGGTGTATTGATAACCGACAAATCGCGTGCACCCATTAAAGAAAAGTGCAGGGTTCTTGGAATAGGCGTAGCCGTTAAAGTAAGCGTATCCACATTCACACGGAATTCTTTTAGTTTGTCTTTAACCCCTACACCAAATTTCTGCTCTTCATCGATAATCAGCAAACCCAAGTCCTTAAACTTGATGTCCTTGCCCACAATTCTGTGGGTGCCAATTAATATATCGACTTGTCCTTCTTCTAATTTCTTTAAGGTCTTTTTCTGTTCAGCAGTACTCTTAAATCGGTTGATGTAATCGACATTTACCGGCAAACCTTTTAAGCGCTCCTTAAAAGTTCTATAATGCTGATGCGCCAATATGGTGGTTGGGACCAATACAGCCACTTGTTTGCTGTCAGAAACCGCTTTAAATGCCGTGCGTATAGCCACTTCTGTTTTTCCAAAACCAACATCCCCGCACAATAGGCGGTCCATTGGCTTGGCGTTCTCCATATCCCTTTTAATTTCCTCCGTTGCCTTGGCCTGATCGGGGGTGTCTTCATATAAAAATGAAGCCTCCAATTCAATTTGCATATAGGTGTCGGGGCTGAAAGCAAAACCGGGTTGCGACTTCCTTTTGGCATACAATTTAATCAGTTCGCGGGCAATGTCTTTTACCTTTTTCTTGGTACTTGCTTTTTGCTTTTCCCATACCCCGCTGCCCAATTTGTGCAAACTGGGTTCTGAACCATCTTTGCCTGTAAACTTACTTATTTTATGAAGCGAGTTGACATTCACAAACAACAAATCGCCATCGCGGTAGGCAATTTTAACCGCCTCTTGCACCACCCCATTCATCATGGTTTTTTGCAAACCTAAAAACTTCCCAACCCCATGGTCGATGTGCGTTACAAAATCGCCTGGCTGAAGTTCGCTTAGTTCTTTTAGTGTTAAAGCCGTGCTTTTGGTATACCCTCTTTTTTGTGTTTTAAAACGGTAATAGCGCTCAAACAACTGGTGTTCAGTATAACAGGCCAATTTGAGGTCTTGCTCTAAAAAACCTTCAGCCAAACCGTGGTAAATGGGCACCACGTTTATTTGTTTCTGACGGTCTTGTATAATGGCAAGTAGACGTTCAATTTGTTTGCCCGTATCACTGAAAACCAAATTCATGATGTTCTTGATTTCATTGGCCTGCAAGTGGCTCAGCAACATCTCAATATTTTTTTGAAACAGCGGTTGCGGAACGGTGTTAAATTTATAGACATCTTTGGTCTTGAAACTACACATCGCCCCAATCTCAATTATGCTTTTAAAATCGGAAACCAAGTCTTTTATTTCTTTTGGACTTAGCCAAGTATACTCTGGTTTTTTGTCCTCGTCTTTCAGGGTTTCCCATTGTTTGATGAGGTATTGAAATTGGTCTTCAAAATGTTTGAGTACCACAATAGAATCTTCTTCAAAGTATTTAAACATAGAAACCTTTTCACCGGCAATGCCAGCGCTTTGAATATTGGGAACTATGCTCAACAAAGCAATTCTTGCGATTGACAATTGCGTATCAATTTCGAAAGTGCGTATGCTTTCAATCAAATTGCCATCGAGCTCTATTCGGTAAGGCTTGTCGTTGCTAAAACTATAAATATCGACAATACCTCCACGCACGGCGTATTGACCGGGTTCGTATACAAAGTCTTCGCGTTCAAATTCATTCTCATCCAAGAAATCGGATAAGAACTCTAGGTCGAGTTGCTCACCGAGTTTGATTTCGAAGGTGTTCTTTTTAAGTTGCTCGTTGGAAATTACCTTTTCTGAAATGCCTTCAGGCGTAGAAACCACGATATAAGGATGCAAAGCATGTTGCAGTTTGCTGACGACTTCGGCACGGGCTT
>JBIKPR010000008.1:0-52495 GCA_044357345.1 Bacteroidia bacterium | reverse complement strand
CCGATAGCTATCGGGATAGGGTCCCAGTAGCAGAGACTAAACTCCCCATGTCAGAATTCGCTCAAAGCCGCGAATACGACAGAGGGCAGGTCGTTCCGTCACGCTACGGGATGAATCTAGGGGATAGGGTAAAGTTTTTTCGGAAGTGTTTCGATTACCATCCCGTAGCGTGACGGCACAGAGTGGAGTCTCTGCTACTGGGATCAATTTCTCAAATACAATACCATTAACGAATAACCATTATCTTTGCCCCTTACCATGAAAGAAACCAACGGCTTGCGACTTAATAAATTCATCAGTGAAAGCGGTCTTTGCTCGCGCAGAGAAGCCGATAGATTTATTCTCAATGGCAATGTGTTTATCAATGGCAAAAAAGCTACCGTGGGAGATCAAGTGAAAATTGGCGACCGTGTGCGGGTAAATGGAAATGAACTTGAACCGCGCTCTGGGGAAGATGTTATTTTTATAGCACTCAACAAGCCGCCAGGAATAACTTCCACTACAGAAGACGCAGTGCGCGATAACATTGTTCATTTTGTGAACCACAGCAAACGCATATTTCCAATTGGTCGTTTGGATAAAGACTCACAAGGCCTGATATTTTTAACCAATAATGGCGACTTGGTGAATAAGATACTACGCGCAGGTAATAAACATGAAAAGGAATATGTGGTAACCGTTGACAAACCATTGACTGATGCCGTTATTGAAGGCATGGCAAATGGTGTTCCTATGTTGGGTGTTACCACCAAAAAATGTAAAATTGTAAAAGAATCTTCCCACGTTTTTCGCATTGTTTTGGTTCAGGGTCTTAACCGACAAATTCGCCGCATGTGTGAGTTTTATAACTATGAAGTGAGCAAACTTGAACGCGTGCGCATAATGAATATCGGTTTGAAAGGCTTGCCGCTTGGCGATTGGCGAGATTTGACAGAGGTGGAAATGGCCATTATCTATAGCATGATTGAAAAATCATCTTCTGAAGATGAGAAAAAAATGAAGCCAAAGGATGAAGCAAAAGCAAAGGCAAAATCTGCCGCGCATAGAAGGCCTCATTACAGCAAACACGAGTCTCCTAAAGGCAAGCCAAGCAGTCATGCGCCGGCAAACCGTTTCGATAAATCAGGCAAATCATCAGCACCCTCGAAAGGGAAATTTGGTTCAAAACCAGGCGTTAAGTCTGGTGGAAAACCGGGGTCAAAGCCAGGGGGTAAAAGCTCTGGTCGTTCAGCACCCAAAAGTGGTGGTGGCAGACGCGGCCGTTAAGCTTTCGTTTTTTCGTCTTATTTTCTTTGCACTACGTTGCTAAAGTCTTCGCCCTTTCACTGAAAAAAACATATTTTTGCAGTGAGATGGAATTAGACAAGCATTACAACCCTGCAGCAGTAGAAGACAAATGGTATCAATATTGGATGGACAAAGGATTTTTCGATTCTGTCCCTGATGAACGCGAACCATTTACCATCGTTATTCCTCCGCCAAATGTAACAGGTGTATTGCACATGGGCCATATGTTGAACAATACCATTCAAGATGTATTGATTCGCAAAGCCCGTATGGAAGGCAAAAATGCCTGTTGGGTGCCGGGAACCGACCATGCCAGTATCGCTACTGAAGCCAAAGTGGTTAAAATGTTGGCTGAAAAAGGCATCAAAAAAAATGACATTAGCCGTGATGAGTTCTTAGGCCATGCCTGGGATTGGACCAATAAATACGGAGGTATTATACTTGAACAGTTGAAAAAACTTGGAGCAAGTTGCGATTGGAAACGCACCCGCTTTACCATGGAAGAGGAATTGAGCAATGCAGTAACTTCTGTTTTTATAAAAATGTACCGCGATGGACTAATTTACCGAGGTACAAAAATGGTAAATTGGGATCCTGCAGGGAAAACCACTTTAAGCGATGAAGAGGTTATATTTAAAGAAAACAATGGACAATTGTTTTACATCGTTTATCCATTTACACAAGACACCATTGACGCTTGCCATCCAACTGAAAAAGGTTTAATGGTAGCAACTACCCGCCCAGAAACTTTGATGGGCGACGTGGCCATTTGTGTGCATCCAGAAGACGAACGGTATAAAAATTTGATTGGCAAAACTGTAATAGTGCCAATGGTTAACCGTGTGGTTTCAATTATAGCCGACGATTACATCGATATGGAATTTGGCACAGGTTGCTTAAAGGTTACGCCAGCCCACGATGAGAACGATTATAGAATCGGTGAAAAGCACCATTTGGAAGCCATAGATGTGTTAACCGATGAAGGTAAAATACACGAAAGGGCTGGTGTTTACGTGGGGCTCGACCGTTTTGCTTGCCGCAAACAAATTGTAAAAGACCTTGAAGAACAAGGGCTTTTAGACAAGACCGAACAAATTAAAAACACCATCGGTCACAGTGAAAGAACCGATGCGGTAATAGAAAAGAAAATTTCAACCCAATGGTTTGTGAACATGCAAGAGTTCATGAAACGTTACCCCGAAGTGTTGGGCGATGTGATGAATGATGAGATACAATTCCATCCTGCAAAATTCAAAAACACTTACAAGCATTGGTTGGAAAATATTAAAGATTGGAATATCAGCCGTCAGTTGTGGTGGGGACACCGCATTCCTGCATGGTATGACAAGGACGGTCACATGGTTGTTGCTGAAAACGAGGCGGAGGCTTTATTGCAAATGCAATCATTGCGTGCAGATATTACAATTGATGAATTAAGTCAAGATGTGGATGTTTTGGATACTTGGTTTAGCAGCTGGTTGTGGCCAATATCTGTATTCGATGGATTTAAAGAAGGCGATAAAAAAGACTTTGATTATTATTATCCGACCAACGACTTGGTTACTGGTCCAGACATCATTTTCTTTTGGGTAGCCAGAATGGTGATGTCGGGTTATGCCTTTACAGGTAAGAAACCGTTTAGCAATGTGTATTTTACTGGCATTGTGCGCGACAAACAAAGACGTAAAATGAGCAAATCATTGGGCAACAGTCCAGAGCCACTCGATTTGATCGCTCAGTATGGAGCCGATGGAACCCGTATGGGATTACTGCTGTCAGCACCTGCAGGAAATGATATCTTATACGATGAAAGTCAAATTGAACAAGGAAGAAATTTCTGCAATAAAATTTGGAATGCATACCGTTTAATTTCAGGATTAAATACCTGCCCTGATTCTGAGGTTTCTGAGGCGATAAAGGCATCAGATTCATTGGCAAGTGATTGGTTTGAGATGCGTTTCCAATTGTCGGTAAATGCCATACACAACGATTTTAAAGAATACAAACTTAGCGATGCATTAATGAATGCATATAAATTGGTATGGGACGATTTCTGCTCTTGGTATTTAGAAATGGTAAAACCGGTTTTTGGAGAACCAATGTCAGAATCAACCATGCGGACGGTTAAAAACAAATTCGAAAAAGTTTTGGCCTTAATCCATCCTTTTATGCCATTTATTAGCGAAGAATTGCACCATGCATTGCATGAAGGCAAACCTGAAAAAGCATTAATTGTGAGCGAATATCCAAAGGCTAAAGAAATATCCGCAGACATCAAAGACAATGCTTTGGTTTTGATTTCTGAAATCAGAAACATTAGAAACAGCAAAGGCTTATCGCCAAAATTAGGCTTCGATTTAATTGTTAATACCAGCGATGTTGAGGCATATAAAGCATGGGAAGGTATTATTAGCAAATTGGCCAATATTACCTCCATACAATATAATGTAGACAAACCTGAGAAGTGCTTGAGCGCTTTGGCTGGTAAGGACGAATTGTTTATTCCATTTGAAGAGGCAATCGACGAAGTTGCTGAGCAAAAGAAGGTAGAAGAGGAGATTGCTTATTTGAAAGGTTTCTTAAAATCGGTTGATGCAAAACTGAGCAATGAAAAATTCGTAGCCAATGCCAAGCCAGATGTTATAGAAAAAGAACGCCAGAAAAAAGCGGATGCAGAAGAGAAGATTAAGAAGCTTGGCGGCGCCTAATTTTAGGGGCTAGGGTTTAGCGTCTAGGGTATAGTTTTGGAAACGTCATAATTCCGGTTTTGAAATAAATCGAAATTAAATATTTCTTAAATTCTTTGCTTTGTATTGGGACCTCAAGCGTACATCGATTTTTTAATCCTTCAATTTATCAATTTATCGTTTTCTCTCTTTCTCGATTTATCCATCTTGTAGCGTGACGCAACAGAGTGAAGTCTCTGCTATTGGGATCAATCTCTCATTTAATCTTTTTCCCCCATCCTGCAGCATTTTTCGGAAAACTATCGTCTATATCTATAAGAAGAGTGCTTCTTGTTTCGGTTCTTTACTTATAAATTCTATTCTTATGTCTATTTCATCTAATTCCGCCCGAGTTTTCCTTTGTTTAAGTATCGCTTTAATGTTTTTATCGGCTTGTGATTTTTCTAAAAAAAATGACCATAAAACACAAACTGTAAAATGGAATACTTTTACCCACCAACTGCCTTCAAGTTCATACATTAAAAATTCTTATTTAATTGACTATCAAAAAAATAAACTTAAAAAATATTCAACAAATAATTTAAAGATTCAACAAATGTAATCGAATTGGCCCTAAAAGACCAGTCAAAACCCATAATGACTTTTGTTCAATACTCCTATTGAGTTTTTTGGTTTCGTTCGTTCTTAATCTCCGTTTTTAATTCATAGAAAATATTGGCAAGAAATTCTGAAAATCCTTTCCTCAAAATTTCCGTATTTTTACACCAAAATTTTTTTAATGCTAAAGAATATTGCTGTATTTGGTGCTGCTGGCTTTCATGGTCTACCTGTAGTTCATGCGCTTTTAAAAGCAGGCTTTAATGTCTCTGTTTTAAGTAAGGATGTAGACAAGGAAAAAGAAATATTGCCACCTGATGTAAATGTCGTAGAAGGCAATTGGATGTACCACCACGATTTAAAAAGATTTCTTTCAACCCAAGACGCAGTGTATTGCAGTTTGAGTGTCGATCAGCACGAATTGCCCGACGACAACCATTCTGAAACCAATGGTCTAAGAGAAATTATCAATGTTTCTCTCGAATGTGGAATACGACGAATAGCTTATATGTCTTCTATCCTGCAATACAACCAAGTAGAGAGCGATGATCTTTGGTGGGTGTTTCAAGTGAAAAAAGATGCCGTTAATTATATCCGCGACTGCGGTATTCCACATACCATTTTTTATCCAAGCACCTTTATGGAGTGTTTTGTTTCGACCTACAGAAAAGGGAAAGCAATATGTTTGCACGGCGTGTCCAGATTTCCTGTTTATTTTATCAGCGATAAAGACTACGCAAGAATGGTGGCCAAGTCATTTCAGGTTTTAGGTACCGACGATAGAGAGTATTTTATGCAAGGCAATGGCTGTTATAATATGCAGGAAGCCGCCCAAATGCTGGTCAAACATTCAAGTTCAGAGAAGTTGAAAGTTAAAACCATTCCAGATTTCCTTATGAAGTTTTATGCTCTATTCGATATTCGTTGGAAATTTAAGTCGGAGCTGGCAGCTGCACTCAACAACAACAATGAGTTGTATATCTCGGAAGATACCTACAAAGAATTAGGCAAACCGGAAATTAGTTTTACCGATTTCGCTAAACAATCTAAATAAGTTTATGTTCCCACGTTTGTCTTTGTTTGTTTCCCGCATTCTGCAAAACAAAAAGCAGAAAAAAGATTTTCTTAAAATCGAAAATTTTTTACTCAATGAACAGAAATTTATTGATTCAATTCCTGAAAATACAGAACCCAAGCTGGGTACCCTCATCGTAAAATGTGATGACATCGGCGATTTCTTGCTTTGGCAACAAGTCATACCACACATCAAAGCAAATGCCGAAGGGCCAATTACTTTTGTCGGCAATTCTGTAATCAAGCCATTAATAGAGGCCTGGTTCGATTTTGCAGACCATTACATTTGGATACAAAAATCTAAATGGGAGGAGGCAAATTACCGATATGAAATTTATAGTAAACTTCGCTCTGTACATCCTAAAATAGCTTTCACTCCATTGTTTACTAGGCATTTCAGAATGGACGATTTGATGGTTTATGCAAGCAATGCAGACAGTCGTTATGCCTGGGACCGCAGCCACCACCCGTATTTTCCAGAAATGACAGCTTCCGATCCATTGATTACAAATCCGATTAAAAGTCATGAAGCTTTACAATTGGAATATCTCAGACACATAGAATTTATTGAAAAAGTATATAAGGTTTCAATCCCTCATGAGGTAAAACCATTGTTCCCGAATTTTACGAAGTACAAAACCTTAATTGTTTTTCCTGCTGCAAACACAAAGAGCCGTTGGTGGAATTATAAAAAATATGCCCAAACCATTCAGGCCGTTTCACCTCTTTTTGATAAAATATTTTTAATGGGTGGCCCCAATGCTTTAGACTATGCCAAGCAAATTGAGCAAGCTGCCAATGATCCAAAATTAGTCAACATGGTGAACCAAACTGAACTCACCGAATTGATGGCATTTATCGGTGAAGCTTCCGTTTTATTGTGTCCGGATACTTCCGCTATGCATTTTTCTATGCTAACTGCTACAAATACCGTTGTACTTAGCAATGGGAACAATTGGCAGCGTTTCGCCAATTACCAACCCTATGTTCAAAGTAAATTTAAAATTGTTTTCCCAAGTTATTTCAAGCCTGAACCCTATAAAGTAAAACTCAATTACAGCGGGGCAGAAATTCAAGCAATCAAGGTTTCTCAGGTTGTTGAGGCAATTAAAGAATGTGTATCCATTTAACGGGCAAAGGGCAGAGCATTCAGAGGAGTTGATTCTCCTGCCAAATATTTATAATGCCCTACGATTGCTATCATGGCCGCATTGTCGGTGCAATATTCGAATTTTGGAATAAAGGCTTTCCACCCATTTTTTGCTGCAAGTTTTTCAAACTCTTTTCTCAATAATTTATTTGCAGAGACACCACCCGCTATGCCAATCTCCTCAACGCCTGCTTCTTTTGCGGCCTTCTCAAATTTATCCAATAATGTTTTAACAATGGTATAGCGCATCGAGGCACAGATGTCGTTTAAGTTCTTTTTTATGAAATCGGGGTCCTCTTTTACACCTTTTTGCAAGAAATACAACAAAGAGGTTTTTAAACCGCTAAAGCTATACCCATAGCCATCAATTCTAGCAATTGGAAATTGATAAGCCAATGGATTTCCAAGTTCTGCATATTGGTCAACTAAGGGTCCGCCCGGGTAGGGCAGTCCAAGCATTTTAGCGGATTTGTCGAAAGCTTCACCTGCGGCATCGTCTATGGTTGATCCAATGATTTCCATTTCCAAAGGCGCTTTAACTTTAATTATTTGGGTATGGCCGCCGCTAACCAACAAACATAAAAACGGAAATTTTGGAATGGTTTCATTCAAATAATGCGCGGCCACATGGGCTTGTAAATGGTTAACACCTATGCTCGGGATATTCAAAGCCATGCACATACCCTTGGTAAAATGTCCGCCAACCAACAAAGAACCCATTAATCCAGGTCCTTGTGTGTATGCAATTCCAACTAATTCTTTGGCCTCTATACCCGCTTCTTCTAAAGCTTTTTTTACCACTGGTAATATGTGTTGTTGGTGCGCTCTTCCGGCTAATTCTGGTATCACACCGCCATATTCTTTGTGAATTTCTTGACTTGATACAATATTGGCAAGTATTTTGCCATTTCTTATCACAGCGGCAGCGGTATCATCGCACGATGACTCTATGGCTAGAAGTGTGATAGTGTCTTGTTTTTGTGTCATCCTGTGTATAGACTTCTCTGTGCGATTTGTATCTTTGCCCTTAGCCTAAAATATTGCTTACAAAGATATCCAAAATAGCGCGATTAATTCTTCTGATTTTGTTTTTCACAATCGGATTGCTCTACATTGTGTTTCGTAGTAAGCCGGTACAAACTTGGTTGACCCAAGAAATTACTACCTATCTCTCTAATGAACTAGGCACTAAGGTGCGCATATCTGCGGTTGATATTGATTTCTTTAAAACAGCTGTTCTAGAAAATCTTTACATTGAAGATCAAAAAGGTGATACCATGTTGTATTTCCGAAAACTAAAGGTCGATTACCATACCTACGACAAGGAAAAAAGAATCATCAAATTGAATTACTTGGGCCTTGAAGGTGGGAAGATTTTATTCGGTGAACACAAGGGTGAAACTGTTGGTAACTATGAATTCTTAATCGATTATTTTGATGGAGGGCCAAGAGACCCTAAGAAACCAAAAATCATTTGGACCGTATACAGCAGTTCCGTATCATTGGAAAATATGCGCTTCGACTATTTTAGCCGAAATGATGAGAAACCCGATTTTATGGATTTTGATTACAACGAAATGAGTTGGAAGAACATCAATGGTAGCATCTCGGATTTTTATTTAATTGACGATTCTCTCCACTTTCAAACTGAACATTTGGACGCAATAGAAAAATGCGGTTTTGTATTGACCCATTTATCTGCAGACACCAAAATTCACTCGAAAGGAATTGAATTCACAAAGATGGCGCTCCAAACGCCATACAGCAATTTGAAGGATAAGTTTATCATGCAAACCCGCAATTGGAAAGACTACAACGACTTCAATGACAATGTTGTAATGAAAGCCCGCTTGCTTGATTCTGATGTAGATACCCGCGATTTGGCCTTTTTCTCAAATAATTTAAAGGAATGGGAAACTTTAATTCATATCAGCGGCTCTGGTGAAGGTCCTTTAAGCCACATGCGTGGGAAAGACACCAAATTGAAGTTATACGGGAGCACTGAGTATGAAGGCGATTGGTCGATGACCGGCTTGCCCGACTTTGAGAATACAATTTTAGATTTCGATGTTCGAAAATTTGTAAGCAATTACGAAGACCTAAACGAAATTTCTCTGAACAATATTCCCGATAACTTTAAATCATTAGGAACAGTATCCTACAAAGGAATGTTTTCGGGGTTTTTCAATGACTTTATTACCTTCGGAGAAATAACAACCGATATAGGCGATTTTCAATCGGACATCAACATAAAGTACAAAGAGGGTCTAGAGAAAGCAATTTACAGTGGAACTCTTAAGACAGATTTTTTTAGGATTAAAGCCTTTATTCCAGAAGCACAAATTGATGAAATTGCCTTTGATGCCAACATCAAAGGTACCGGCCTATCTCGCGATTCATACCATATATTGCTCGATGGAGCCATTCCTTCTTTGGTTTTTCAAAACCATACCTTCACCAATATTGTAGCAAAAGGTGAGATAAGTCGAGCTTACTTTACCGGTAATGCCAGTATTCGTGATGAAGACCTCGACATGGACTTTGATGGGGAGTTTCGCAGCGATATTAAAATTCCTGAAGCCCATTTCAAAGCGACAATAAACCATGCAAACTTGGCAAGTTTTGGCCTCGATTCAATTCCTCAATATGTGAAAGGTGTTTTTGTTCTCGATTTTACAGGACACTCACTTGATGATGCAGAGGGAAGTATTACCGGTGAAAATGTTTTTATTGAAAGAAACGGAGTAAAAGTATCAATTCCTTATGTCAATTTATCGGCTTACGAATACGACCAAATAAAGGAACTCCGTTTGCGAAGCGATTTGATTGATGCTTCAATAAAAGGACAATTTAGACTCGAACTTTTGGATATCTCTATCTTGCACATGCTGCATCAATTGATTCCCGCATACTTTGCTATGCCTTTAAAACAATTGCCGAATGAAGACTTTGTGTTTAATTTTGATTTGAAAAGGCCTTATGATTTAACCTCTTTGTACATGCCTCGACTCCGAATTGAGCCTTGTAAAGGGAAGGGTAATTACCGTTCTGCTGATCAAGTATTGGATTTTAATTTCAACAACAACCTCATAGCATACGATGCTTATGAATTGAAAAACTTGAGACTAAATGCTTCAAAACGCAAGGGGAAAAACTTGAATATGCAAGTTGATATTGCACACTTTACCGATCAAGATGTTATTAAGATCAACAATATATTAATCAAGTCCAATGTTTTTGATAACGTCATAGACTTTACCGTTGCTGGTGTAGATACTGGATATAAAATCGGTCTGAATTCAATAGGAAGAATAGTGTTTAAGGAGGATTCGATCTCTTTGCAAATGTCTGATATGCAATTGTCAGTGTCCGATATGGTTTGGAAACTTGATACCAATGCCGTCGGCACCCTAACGGATGGAAAGTTTATAATGGATAACTTTGCCTTTAGAAGCGATAAGCAAATGGTTTCCATAGTTGGAGAATTAGGCGAATCAACCAACAACCGCATCGATTTTCAATTGGGTGAATTTGCTTTAAGTACCATTAACTATTTTACCAAAAATACCAGTATTCCTCAACTCAATGGGGTGTCAAATGGAAAAGTCATATACACCAAAACGGATGGTCAAAACCGCTTCCAATCCGATTTGGATATTTTGAATTTTGGGATAAATAAGGATACCATTGGTGATTTAAGCGTATTTACCAGCAACAAACCCAATTCAACCATTCAACACTTAAGGGTTTATGTCGACAAGGGTTTGCTCGATTCTATGCGCATTGAGGGTGATATTGATTATAAAAGTAAAAATCAGAATTTCAAGTTGTTTGCGCAAATTCCGCCAACCGAACTTCGGGTGTTTGAGCCATATATAGATGGTGTGATGAGCAACATGAAAGGAAAGTTTTATACCAAAGACAGTTTATCCATTACCGGTTCTTTTTCTGATCCTGTTGTTGAGGGTGAAATTCTTGTAAAAAACGCGGAAGTGCTGATAGACTTTTTGAAAGTACCAATACGTTTTTCTGCCAGAATCGTCAGTGAAAAAGACCGTTTCAGTGTTTTGCCTTTTACTATATTTGACGACAAGCGCAATTTTGGAAAAGCCAAGGCTTTTGTGTTTCATAAGTCTTTTAAGGATTTTAATTTAAACCTAAATTTATGGGAATTAAATAAGTTCCATGTGTTAAATACTGGCCCTGGGGATAACGATTTGTTCTACGGTCAAGCATATGCCAATGGCAATGCGACACTGATTGGGCCTTTCGAAAACTTGGCTATACGGGTTAACGCGAAAACCACCGCGGGTACTAAATTTTATTTGCCAATAAGCGAAGGCGAAGCCAGTGGTTTGCCAAACTATATCCACTTTAAGACGGCCAAGAAAAAAGTCAAATCAAGTGCAGATGAAATGCCTATTCAGTCATTGGTTATGGATATAGAAGCCACCAATGATGCGGACGTGGAAATTATTTTTGATGAAATATTGGGCGATAAAATCACCGGTGCTGGTCACGGAAACTTAAAAATGGAAATGAATAAAAGTGGCGATTTTTATATGTTTGGAACCTATACAGTCGACCGTGGAAGGTATTTGTTTACAGCCTTTGATTTATACAACAAGCCATTTAATATCCGTCCAGGTGGAACCATTACTTGGTATGGAGATCCTCTAGATGCCAAATTGAATTTGGTGGCTTACAACTCTGAAATAACCGACCCTTCGCCATTGCTTTCTGCGGTATCTTTAAATGCAAATTTAAGTGGTTCCAATGCAACCGTTCAAGCCATAACAGCTGAAAGTGAATTGTATTTGAAAGGGAATTTATTTTCACCTGAAATAAGTTTTGGATTGAATTTTCCTAAACTTCAAACAGAGGCAGGTAATTTCACCAGCGCACTTTCTCCCGTTATTAGCCGCATAAAATCGGATAAGGAGGAGGTAAGTCGACAGGTGTTTAGTCTGCTATTAATGAAAAAATTCTTACCACCAACATTTGCCCAAGCTGACCAAGGTTTGAGCAATGCTGGATCAACGGCTTTGTCATCTGCTGGTACCGATTTGCTGTCTTCACAATTAAGCAATTGGTTGAATAAAATTGACCCCAATTGGAAAGTGAATGTGATTTACAAAAATGGCAGCATCACATTGCCTCCAGAATATGGTTTGAAATTGAGCAGCAGATTCTTGAATGATAAATTAATGGTGGATGGCAGTTTTAGCAATTACAGCACAATCCCTAATATAAATTTAGAATACAAAGTAACCAAGAAAGGCAACATAAAAATAAAAGCTTATACCCGTTCAAGTTTCAATCAGGTGAACACAACTTCATTAAGTACACCTATTACCACCAATGGTTTGGGTATCGTATACACCAAAGAATTTAACGCTATTCGTTGGCTTAAATGGTTGAAAAGAAAGAAGAAAAAAAGCAATTCAACGCAAGCCAATTAAAGCTCGAATTGCCTGAGTCTACTGTTTGTTTTGGTCCTTAAAAGCCTTGTTCTTTTTATTAAAGCCATTGAATATGACATAAAAGCCATAAAAAACAAGTGCTGTAACAACAATCTCTGATATAATTAGAGTGGTTTTGAAGCTCTGTACTGAGACCACATTTTTTAGAGTATCTTGCATATTAATTTGTTTCTGAATAACTGTCGTTTTGAGGATCTTTGGGTGGTGTTCTTAAAACCTTTATGAAATAATATAGGGTCATAAATGTAATTACGACAAAAGAGGCCACCATGGTTATAAGTGCGCTAGTATTCATGTTCTTAAATTGTATTTAGGTTTTTACGGCGTTTAGAGGCTTTGTGAACCATGAAGGCGATTAATCCAAATACGATGAGTAAAAAAGGTCTCGAAATGTTTTTAAACCACATGATTCTTTCTTTCTCTCTTATAAATTCGTTCAAACTAAACGACTCTGCTGTGTAGGTTTTGTATAATTTGTCCTTTTCTCGCACTGCAAATATACTTGCTTTTTCTTCTTTGCTAAAGGTATTTTCGTTCATGATGTTTTGCCCAAAATAAATTTGAGAATCGCTGAGGTTTTTTAGTTCGTAGTTTCGTATTGTAAATATGTCATCCTTTAACGTTTGAGGATTGCTGGCTTCCGAAATTTCTGTTTTAGTAGCGCTGTGGTTTATCGTCTTCCAAATGTCGGGTAAACTGGCAAAGAATACAAAGGCCAAAATCAATGGGGTTACATATTTGATGACAAACTTATAGAAATTAGGTACCTTTATGTCGGAACCCTCAATAATTTCTCTCCAACCTCTGTCTATCCCAAATACCCAAGCGAATAATATGATTTCAATTAAAGCAAATACCACCAAAGAAACTGTGCCTGCCCAATAATCGTATTCATCAAACACGCCTTCATTGAAAAACAAAACCGTTGGAAGGCCAAGGATTAGCACCACTAGACCAAACGACCAAGCACCTTTTTGGCGCGACCAACCAAATTCATCTTCTAAGAAACCCATCCAAGGTGTGCCCATAGCCAATGAAGAGGTTATACCTGCAAAGAACAATAGGCCAAACCACATTACCCCAGCAATCAAAGCCATAGTATCTCCCCACTGTTGGAATAAATAAGGGAGTGTTTTGAAGCCCAAACCTAAGCCACCTGTTTTGGTCATTTCTACAACCTGGTCTACACCCAAATAACCAACTGCAATTGGTATTAGAATCGAACTGCCTAACACAACTTCAACAAACTCGTTCATCCAACCTGCCGATTGCGAGTTTAATGCAATATCGTCTTTTGACTTTACATAAGAGGCATAACAGTGAATTGAACCCATGCCCAAGGACAAGGTGAAAAATATTTGCCCTGCAGCTGCCAACCACACTTTTGCATTCCATATGGAACTGAAATCGGGTGTCCATAAATAGTTCATCCCTACCGTTCCATCGTTAATGGCTAGGTGTTGACCTGCTTTTAAAGTGATGCCTTTGTAAGCCAAGAATATTCCAAACAGAATCAATAATGGCATTCCGATTTTGGCTGTTTTTTCGACACCTGCACTTAGACCCTTGCTCAATATCCAAGTGTTCAATAGCAATGTGATTAACCAAAATACAATGGCTTCAATGCCAGCACCAGATTGTAAATTAGATACATCAATATACGTGTTAAAGAAATTGCCAACCGAACCTTGGTCCATGCCTTTAAATGTGCCGGCAACGGAATGGTACATATAAGATAAAGTCCAGCTTTCTAAATAGCAGTAATATGCAGCTACAGCGATATTGGTAAATATGCCAAACACACCGATGTATTTCCAAAGGCGTTTTTTGTCCATGCTATCCAATATGAAGGGAGTGGAATGGTTGTTTGATTTTCCACCAAAACGTCCCATTGCCCATTCAACATACAGTAAAGGAACACCCATTAAAATAAAACAAGTGATGTAGGGGATTATAAAAGCGCCGCCACCATTTTGGATGGCTTGAACAGGAAACCTTAAAAAGTTACCCAAACCTACTGCATTCCCAGCCATTGCCAAGATTAGTCCCACCCGCGATCCCCAAGATTCTTTATTTGCCATATAGGTGCAAAATGCTAAACTTTTGCGTAAAAAACAAGGTTCAAGCCAAAATAATATGACTTGAACCTTTTATTATTTAATAAATATTGCTTATTTAAAATTTGGCGCAACAATTAGGTCTTTTCCGCCTGCGCTATAATCGTAAAATCCGCGACCAGACTTAACCCCTAAATCACCGGCCGTTACCATGTTAATCAACAATGGCGATGCAGCGTATTTCGGATTGCCCAATCCATCGTTTAATACATTCATAATGGCTAAACAAACGTCTAGACCAATAAAATCAGCCAATTGCAATGGTCCCATTGGATGCGCCATTCCTAGTTTCATAACGGTGTCAATTTCTTCAACACCAGCAACACCTTCGTTTAAGGTGATAATCGCTTCGTTAATCATAGGCATTAAAATCCTATTGGCCACAAAACCTGGATAGTCGTTCACCAAAGTAGGAACCTTACCAATGGTTTTGCTCAGATTCATAATGGTTTCAGTTACTTCTTTAGATGTTTTGTAACCATTTATAATCTCTACCAATTTCATAACCGGAACTGGATTCATAAAGTGCATGCCGATTACTTTGTCTGGTCTGCCAGTAACAGCAGCTATTTTGGTGATGCTTATTGACGATGTGTTTGAAGACAATATACAATGAGCAGGCGCTGCTGCATCGATGTCTTTAAAGATTTGCAATTTAATGCCCACATTTTCTGTTGCGGCTTCTATAACCAAATCTGCATTTGAAACGCCTTTAGACAATTCTGTGCTGCTGCTGATGTTTGCAATTGCTTGTTTTTTTTGCTCTTCAGTAATTAACTGTTTGCCCACTTGACGGTCTAGGTTAGAACCAATCTTTAGCAATGCTTTTTGAAGCGCCGCTTCGTTGATGTCGATTAATTGTACATTAAATCCCGCTAGGGCAAAAACGTGGGCAATACCATTTCCCATAGTGCCACAACCAATTACAGAAATATTTTTCATGCTTTTTTGACTTGAATTATTAATGGGCAATATTACTATTTTAAATTAGGAAATCGAAATCAAACTTCGACTTAAATGGATTTAAAATTCGTTATTTTGTCTCATTTAAAGTCTTTTTATAGACCTCTAAGCAGCGCTTTCTCGCAAAGTCATGGTCAACAATTGGTCTTGGATATTCAAGTGTATTGAGTTCTGGTATCCATTTTTTTATGTACTCCAATTTTGGGTCAAACCTTTCTGTTTGTAACTTAGGACTAAATATTCTAAAATAAGGCGCAGCATCTACGCCTGATCCTGCCGCCCATTGCCAACCGCCATTGTTGCTGGCCAATTCAAAATCCAATAATTTTTGAGCAAAATAAGCCTCTCCCCAGCGCCAATCTATAAGCAAATGTTTGCATAAAAAACTTGCCACCACCATGCGCACTCTGTTGTGCATAAATCCACTTGCATTTAACTCGCGCATGCCAGCATCAACAATTGGATAACCTGTTTTTCCTTCACACCAAGCATTGAATTCATCTGCATTGTTGCGCCATTCTATGCGGTCGTATACAGGCTTAAACGCGCCCTTCATGGCATGCGGGAAATGGGCCATGATTTGCATGTAAAAATCCCTCCAAATCAATTCATTTAACCAAGTCTCACTTAAGGTCAGTGCTTTTTTTGCCTTGTCTCGAATTGAGATGGTGCCGAATCGGAAGTGCAGACTTAGTTTACTCGTTGCATCCAATGCGGGGAAGTTTCTTGTCTCTGCATATTTCTGGATTAAGCTTGAATTTACGGTGTCTTTTGGAAATGGGACATCTGTTTTTTCAAATCCCAATTTCGCCATGCTGGGCATTTCGAATTTTACATTCTGCATAAAATGGCCAAAGTTTGCCGCACATGGGAATGCATTAAATGTGTCGTCTTTAATGAATGATTTCCATTTTTTAGAGTACGGCGTATAGACTGTGTATGGTTTCCCATCATCTTTTAACACTTCAGTATAATCAAATATGCAATGGTCTTTATAAGTTTTGAAGTTTATTGCTTTGCTTTCCAGAGTGTTTTCTACTTCCTTGTCTCTATTTCTTGCATAAGGTTCGTAATCTGTATTGGTATAAACTGCTTCAATTGCATATTCGGAGCTGAGTTTTGACCATATCTCATTTGGTTTTCCATGCAAGACCAATAAGTCTGAATTGTGTTTGTTCAATTCAGATTTCATTTTTAACAAACTATCGAAAATAAATTCCACACGACGGTCTTTCTTGTCGCTGAGTTTTTCGAGAATTTCGCTGTCAAAAATAAAAATTGGCAACACATTTTTGTTCTCTTTTAGAGCGTATGATAGGGCTGCATTGTCCTCCAAACGCAAGTCGCGGCGAAACCAAATAATGCTAATTTTTTCCATTCTAGAGTAAATTGTTTATGGCCTCTTCACTGGTTTTATAAGTGAATTTGAATCCCGTTTTTTGAATTTTCTCTGAAGATATGTTTTGATCACACAGCAATAACTCATGTCTTTCTTTACCGAAAATGAGACTTAGCATAAACTTGGGGATATTAGGCAGGATAATTGGACGGTGTATTCGTTTGGCAACCTGTTGGCTTATTTTTTCGATGCTTTCCGGTTTGGGCGCCACACTGTTATACGTTCCCGATAATTTGTTTTCAAATAGATATATAAAGAGTTCGCACAAGTCGTCTATGTGCACCCAACTGCACATTTGCTTGCCTGTGCCTGGAATTGCTCCGGCGAAAAACTTCATAGGTGCGGCTAGTTTTTCTAGAAAACCACCTTTGTTCGATAAAACTATGCCTATCCTGACGGTTGCAATATGTTGCGCTTGTGCTTTAAAGGCATGAGCCGCTTGTTCCCACGCGTTAACCAATGAGGAAATAAACCCTGAACCTAATGTGGAGTCTTCGTTCAATTCATTTAAACAAATATTTGGGTAATAGCCACTTGCTGATGCTGAAATGAATGCCGGAACTACCACATTTTGTTTCTCGAAATTTTCGAGCAGGAATTCTATGGGCTTAATACGGCTCTCTTCAAGTAATTGCTTGCGTTCATCTGTAAAATTTTCGTCGAAAATTCCTGCCCCACAAAAATTGTAACAAGCTGAAAATCTATTGAGGTCTATGTCAGGAAATAGACCATTTTTTGGGTCCCAAAACAGTGTTTCTTCATTTATACAAAGTTTTTTTTGTGTGGAGAGAAGAACAATTTTGTAGTTTTTTTGTTTAAACATTTTAATTAGTTTTGAACCAATTAAACCACTTGCGCCCGCGAGTAATATTTCAGACATAATTTAAGAACAAACCTACAACTTATAAGTTTTGCAAAAATGAAAAAGGGAAAAAAAGATTTTAGAAATAAATTGTTTATCAAGGATCTTGAAAACATCAGTGGAATTAAAGCCCACACGATTCGTATTTGGGAACAACGCTACAAGATATTTGAACCTCATAGAACCGATACGGGCATTCGCTATTACGACGAAGACCAATTGCGCTTGATTTTGAATATTTCAATACTGAATAACAATGGGTACAAGATTTCTAAGATAGCAGAAATGGGGCTCGATGAAATTCGTGAGAAGTGCCAACAATTGTCAGAAAACAGGTCTAAGTACGATGGTCAAATTCAAGCCCTCATCAGCACGATGATGATGTTTGACGAGAAGGAGTTCAATAAGATATTGTCTATTAATATTTTGAAATTGGGTTTGGAGGATACCATGACCCAAATCGTTTTCCCATTCATGGAACAAATTGGATTGCTATGGCTTTCTGGTTCTATTCACCCAGCCCACGAACATTTTATTTCAAATTTAATTAGACAGCGTTTGTTTGTTGCCATCGATAATTTGTCTGTGCGCCCTACAAGTGATGCTAAGAAGTTTTTAGTCTTTGTTCCAACAGGTGAGTCGCATGATTTAAGTATCTTGTTTGCAAATTATGTTCTGCGTTCTCGTGGACACGAGGTTATATATTTAGGTTCTCAAACCCCATTCGAAGATCTATACAAGATTTTCGACATCCGCAAACCTGATTATATTTTCAGTATCATCACATCCTTGAATAGCAATGTCAGCGTTCAAACTTTTATCAATAACCTTGGCAAATACTGGAAAGATACACAAATCTTGCTTTCTGGTTCACAAGTGTCAAACAAAAAGGATTTGAAATTGTCCGAGAATATTCGAATATTCAACCATCCAGGTGAGTTGGTTGAATTCTTGGTAGAGATTAAAGAAAACCTCAAGTACAAAAATTCAATCAAAAGTTTTTCACAACAAAACAACTCAAGCAATATGGGCTTCTAATGCTGCAAATTGAGGATTTACATATTTCGACTAAAGACAAAGTTTTAGTAAATAACGTTTCATTCAAAATTGAAAGGGGCGAGATTTTGTCTTTGGTTGGCGAATCAGGTTCTGGTAAATCGCTTACTTGCTTGTCGGTCTTGTCAATTCTCGCCGAACAACTGTATGTTAAAGGTGCCATCACTTTTACCGATGTTGATGGGAATTCTCAACGAATTGACAACATGGACAACAAAAAGAGGAAGGAATATGCCTTAAAAAAAATTGCCTATGTGTTCCAAGAACCTCTAACGGCGCTTAATCCGGTGCAAACTTGTGGGCAGCAGTTAAAAGAAAACATTGAGCTTTGTGGTGTAAAAGGAAAAACTGAAATACAAAATAGGGCTTGCGAATTGCTTGCAGCTGTTGAGCTTGTCGATTTTCAAAGGATATTAAATGCTTTCCCTTTTCAACTTTCGGGTGGGCAAAGACAAAGGGTAATGATTGCTATGGCAATGGCAGGTGATCCTGACTTGATTATAGCAGATGAGCCAACCACCGCTCTTGATGTGCTTTTGCAAGATGAGATTTTAGGTCTTTTGAAAAAACTTTGTATAGAAAACAAACGCAGTATGCTTCTAGTGTCTCACGATATTGACGCTGTGGCGCGTTTCTCAGACCGTATTGCAGTTATGTACAAAGGGGAAATTGTAGAATTGGGACAAACAAATAACATCATCCAATCCCCTCAACATATTTACACCAAAGCTTTGTTGGCTTGTAAACCTAAACCCCAAAACAAAGGGTTTTACCTGCAAACTTTACATGATAAGCAAACTGATTTCAAAGCTGTTGCAATTCCAAAAGAGACCTCCTCGGAGGAAGTCTTAGGTAAAATGTCTCATTTGGTTAAAGATTACAAGGATGGCGCAAAAGTTTACCGCGCATTAAATGATTTAAGTTTTGAAATAAAAAAGGGTTCTAGTGTTGGCTTAATCGGAGAATCAGGTTCTGGTAAGAGTACCATTTCTAAATTAATGGTTAAATTGGAAAAACTTGAAAGTGGAAGCATTGACTTTGATTTCAAGAACAACAAACCGCTTAGCTCCAACATACAAATGATTTTTCAGGATCCCTTTGCAGCCTTGAATCCCGCGCTCAAAGTTGGCACTATGTTGGAAGAGGTTTTGCGAAAACACCAAGCAGAGCTTGACAAAAGAGAAAGAAATCTAGCTTTAAATGTTCTACTGAACAAGGTGGGTTTAAGTGCTGAAGACGCCTCGAAATATCCAAATGAATTTAGTGGAGGTCAAAGACAGCGTTTGTGCATTGCAAGGGCATTGGCCGCAAAACCTGAGTTGTTGATTTGTGATGAGTCAACTTCTGCACTCGATTTGTCGGTGCAAGCACAAATATTAAACTTGTTGAAAGATTTGCAGGTTACAGAAAATTTGAGTATATTGATGATTACCCATTCAATGGCCGTTGCTGCTTGGTTTTGCCAATATTTAGTGGTACTTAAAAATGGTGAAATCGTTGAACAAGGCCTAAGCAGCGATTTAATCGATCACCCTGAAAACGTTTACACCAAAGCCATGGTGTCGCACACTTAAGTATTTGCTTGGGTTTGCCAAACTATTGTGCCATCTTCCTGTGTTTTGTAAACATGAAAATCGTAAAGACTATTATTTCATCATTTTAACTTAAGTTAAAGCTATTAAAATTAAGTTATCTTTGCACAAATAATGGCAAAAAAGAAACTGAAAACGCATAGGTTGGAGAGCGAAATATTAAAAGTGCTTACCGAAAATCAAGGTAAAATCTTGAATCATAAGCAAATATTTTCCAGGTTGGAATCCAACGAATTGCCGAAAAGCGCGGATGATATTTTGCCTATACTTTTGGAATTAACGGCGAGCAATAAAATTGGCCGCAAAGACACCTATAAGTTTTACAAACACAGTCCCCGCAAAACGGTTCAAGGTCAGGTTGATATTACCCGAGGTGGACGTGTTTTTTTAAAGGTTGAAGGGGTAGAGGACGACTATATTGTCAATAATTCCCTTATCAATCTTTTGCCGTTTGATGTTGTTGAAGCTGAAGTTTCACAAGCCAATAAAAAGAAGTTGACGGCCGATGTCTTAAGTTTGGTTTCTCATAGTGACCGTATGTTCGCCGGGGTATTGTTCTTGAAACAAAATGCATGGTTGATTCAGCCAGATAATTCTAGGTTTCAAACCCCGTTTTCTGTTGATGCCTCTCCTCTGTTTAAAGCCGGGAATAAAGTGTTGTTTAAAATCAAGGAGTTTAACCGCAACAAACACTATCCAACTGCTCAAATTTCGGAAGTGTTAGGAAAACCAGGAGAGCACAAAACGGAAATGCACGCCATACTCGCTGAGTTTGGTTTGCCTGAGGCTTTTAACGCTGAAGTACAAGAGGCCTCTGACTCTGTAACAGAAGAAATTACGGCCAATGATTTAAAAGGCAGAGAAGATTTCAGAAAAGTTTTAACCTTTACGATTGACCCTGATACAGCCAAAGATTTTGATGATGCGATTTCTTATCGGAAATTGGACAATGGAAATTATGAAATCGGTGTGCATATTGCCGATGTTAGCCATTATGTTTTACCTGACAGTGTTTTAGACAAAGAAGCACTTAACCGAGCCACTTCTGTGTATTTGGTTGATAGGGTAGTTCCTATGCTCCCATTTTCTCTATCGGATATTGTTTGCTCATTGGTGCCGCATAAAGACAGACTCACTTGCTCTGCTATTTTTGAAATTAATGATGGGTTTGAAGTACTAAAAACCCGTTTTGCTAAAACGGTAATTCATTCGGACAAACGATTCAGTTACGAAGAAGCCCAAGATATATTAAACGCTGGAGAGGGTATACATTTCCAAGAATTGGAGCACCTCAACAGATTTGCAAAACATTTGTCTAAAAAACGTTTCGCAGATGGAGCAATGAATTTTGAATCCACCGAATACAAATTCATGTTGGATGAAAATTTCAAACCAATTTCTTTGCAATTGAAAGTAAGACAAGACACCAACAAACTTATTGAAGAATTGATGTTGTTGGCCAACCGTTCCGTTGCTGAATTTGTATATGAGCAAAAGCCAAGAAAACCTTTTGTTTATAGAACACACGATGAGCCATCTGATTTGCGCCTTCAAGAATTAAAACGCTTTGTTGCCCGCTTTGGTTATAATATTGACATTGAAAACGAAAAGACCATTCGCCGATCTTTGAATAAGTTATCGGATGATGTGGAAGGTAAACCCGAGCAAGATGTTATAAGAACCATGAGCATAAGAAGCATGGCCAAAGCAACATATACCAGCAACAGACCAAGCCATTTTGGTTTGGCATTTAACCATTATACCCATTTCACCTCTCCAATTAGACGCTACCCCGATGTGATCGTTCACCGTTTGCTGTTTGCTTATTTGGATGGTAAAACCATGGAGCAAGTCTGCAATTGGAATATGGAAAAATTAGATTTTGCTTGTAAGCAGAGTTCTAAAATGGAAATTCAAGCCTCTGAAGCAGAGCGTGCATCTATTAAATACAAGCAGGCTGAATGGATGGAACAACAGGTTGGAAAACAATTTAAAGGGGTTGTTAGTGGTATGGCTGATTTTGGTATATTTGTCGAGATAAAAGAGTACAAATGTGAAGGAATGATTCGCTTAAGCAATATACCTGGCGACCATTATGAATTTGATAGCTATTTAATGGCTGTGGTTGGCAACAGAAGCCACCGTCAATTTAAAATGGGGGATGAAATTGATGTCATCGTTAGCGCGGCAAGCAAAATCAAACGCACCATAGATTTGGAAATTATTTTAGAAACACAAAACCACAGTCAACATGTCAGAAAACATCGTCGCTTCAGATAGTTTTGAAGAGTATTTAATCTCTCATCCATTTTTAGGCAAGCCTGAAAACTTGTATAATCCTATGAACTACATCATGCAATTGGGCGGTAAAAGAATGCGTCCCAAATTGCTTTTGTTGGCGTATCAAAGTGTAAATGGTAAGCTAGAAAAAGATGTCTATCAGTTGGCATTGTCGATAGAGGCTTTTCATAATTTCAGCCTGTTACATGATGATATAATGGACAATGCACCTATTCGCAGAGGTAAAAAGACTGTTCATGAAGAGTGGAACTCTGCAACTGCGATTTTGGCAGGTGATAATCTATTGATTCAATGCTACGACTTAATCTTAAAAACCAGTCTACCCAATAAAGCTGAACTTTTGAATGAATTTACCATTATGGCGACACAAGTTTGTGAAGGCCAACAAATGGACATGAATCTCCCAACCCAAGAGCTTATTACGGATGAAGAATATTTGCAAATGATCCGTTTGAAAACAGCGGTCTTGCCCGCATGTGCACTCAAAATGGGTGCACTTGCAGCCAATGCTGGGTTAGATAGAGCAGATGTTTTTTACGATTTTGGTTTGAATTTGGGTATGGCTTTTCAACTGCAAGATGATTATTTAGACACATTCGGAAGCAGCCAAGAAACCGGTAAGCAGGAGGGTGGTGATATAATTGAAAACAAAAGAACTTTGCTGTTCTTGCATGCACTTCGTACACTAACAGGTGGCGATAAAGAAGAATTGTTGTATTGGTTTAATGAGAAACCGGCGAACCCTAGCAATAAAATCGATAGGGTTAGAGCTTTGTTTAGGCAAGCACAAAGTGATCAGTTTTTAATGGACTTGAAAGCAGATTTTGAAATGCACGCCCTGGCTAATATTGATATAGCTTGCGAAGACTCTAGCAACAAGGCCCATGTATTGGCCCTGTTTGATTTGTTGAAAACCAGAAAAGCATAGTTTTTCAATGGTTTCATAAGGTTAACAAACACTTTTAGTCCTCTCAAATTATAGTGTATATTTGCATCCATTAACTTGATGTAAATTATGGACAAACAAATTAGAAATTTTCTTTTAACAGGTAAGATTGAAGGGTACAGTTATTTAATTCTATTGTTGCTTGCAATGCCATTAAAATACCAATTTGATATGCCAGAACCAGTGAAGATTTTTGGAATGGTTCATGGTGTATTGTTTGTTTTGTTTATGCTAAGCATTGCCGCTTTGCTAGGAACAAAAAAGCTGAGTTTTAAAGGGGCATTTTCCGCGTTTTTTCTTTCCTTAATTCCTTTTGGTACTTTCTATTTGGGAAGGCTAATTAAAAAATAGGACTAAAAACAAAAACCGTGAACAAGTTCACGGTTTTTTTGGGATTAAATCTAGTGCGGTTGATTTAAATGCCTGTTCCTGTATTTAGGTAATAAGATGAGTGTATATGCGGAACAAATATCTTTTCTGCCGGTGCCAAACATTCAACATCCAACAAGCGAAGTATTTTATTGAGTTTTTGAATGCATAGTGGTTTTAAAATGATGCCTTTTATGCATGCATAAAGCTTTGATTTCTCAATTTCTTTTTGAGTAATTGATGAAGTGAAAATAAACGTTGGTATAGATTGACTGCCTTCTATTTTGCAAAATTCATCTATGAAATCCCAACCACTCATGTGGGGCATGTTCAGATCAAATAGAATGAGGTCTGGAAGATTGTCTTTAATGTTGATGCAAAATTCTAAGTGCTTTAAAGCGCTTTTTGCACTGTTGAATTTTTCAACATCTTTGCTAAACTCAACTTTCTGAATTACTTTATCTGCTATGTAAATAGCAATCTCATCGTCATCAATTAACCAAATGCAATTTAACTTTTTCATATCATTATTTGTGTAAGGTGGATTACAAATATAGAAGGATAAGCGAGATTAAAAAGTGAGCAAGGTAAGCTTTGCGCTTGCGCTGCTTATAAATCTCTTTAACGGCTGTTTTTTAACCTTGATTATATGTTTTTTTTTAATATTAGGTGTTTTTACCCAGTTTTTTTCTTGCGAATTGTTTACTTTTGATTCAGAGTCAGCCGCTTAGAGAATTGAATTTGCTTTGAGTTTTAGCTTTTTTGTTTGAATATCAAGAATAAAAAAAGTCCCAGTTAAAAAAACTGGGACTTTTTTGAGTTTTTCACTTTGGTTGTTAGTGGTCGTGTCCACCTGCTCCATGCACATGCCCGTGCGACAATTCTTCAGCTGATGCTTCACGAACTGATATAATAATGCCTTTGAAGTTTAATGCTTCATCTGCCAATGGGTGGTTAAAATCAATCTCAACAGTTTCGTCAGTAAAGCTTAAAATTATACCATTCATAGGGTTTCCGTTTTGGTCTTGCATTGGAACCATGTTGCCAACTTGAACAATGTCTTGTGGCACATTAGGTCCTGAAAAAACGTCTCTAGGAATCGTTACAATGAACTCATCATTGGCAATTCCATATGCATTTTCTGCTGTAATGTCGAATTCAAAACTGTCTCCAGCTTTCATGTTGTCTAAACCTTTGTCAAAATGTGGCAGGGTTTGGCCTATGCCATGTATGAAGACAAACGGGGTTTCTTCTGTTGCAGTGTCAACCACATCTCCATTTTGAAGGGTTAAGGTATACGTTAACGAAACCACCCTGTTTTTTTCTATTTGCATTTTTAAAATATTTTGGGGCGCAATTTCATGCCAATTATTGTAAAAATGAAATTTATTTAACGATTACAGCTTCGTTTTCGACTAGTGCGATATTGTGAGTAAGCTTATGTACTATTTTTAACGTAATTTCGCCGCACCAAGTAATTCATCAATATTGACTTTTAAAGATTTTAATTTCGACACCAAACTTCAGGATAGTCTTGATTCTATAGGGTTTGAAAATCCAACACCTATACAAGAACAAGCAATCCCATTAATTCAGGAGGGTAATGATTTAATTGCATGCGCCCAAACTGGGACAGGTAAAACAGCCGCTTTTGTATTGCCAATTATTGATGCACTTTCAAAAAGTGAAGTAGAAACAACATTTGCATTAATTATTGTTCCGACCAGAGAATTGGCTCTGCAAATTGACCAAGCCCTCGAAGGCTTTGCCTATTTCACTGGCGTTAGCCATTTGGCCATTTATGGTGGTAGCGATGGTCAAGTTTTTGCCCGCGAAAAGAAAGCACTTGTAGAAGGAGCCAATATTATTGTAGCCACTCCAGGCCGTCTTATGGCCCACTTGAATATGGGTTATGTTAAATTTAATGACATTAAGTTTTTAGTGCTTGATGAAGCCGATCGAATGCTGGATATGGGTTTTGTTGATGATATTGTTAAAATCACAACGTATATCCCTAGCCAAAGACAAACACTAATGTTCTCTGCAACCATGCCTGAAAAGATTCGCTCTTTGGCTAAGAAATTGCTTCAGAATCCTAAGGAAATCAGCCTAGCTGTATCAAAACCAGCTGCAGGTGTAACCCAATTGGCCTACATGGCTTACGATACCCAAAAGAACAAACTCATTACCTATTTACTAAAGAACAAATCGCACAGCAGTGTTATTGTTTTTGCTTCTACCAAACAAAAGGTAAAAGATTTGGAACGCGATTTACTCCGTGCTCATTTTAAAATAGCGGCCATTCATAGTGACCTTGATCAAGCCGAGCGCGAAGATGCTTTGCGCCAATTTAGAAACAAACAGCTTCAAGTTTTGGTTGCAACTGATATTCTTTCACGTGGAATTGATATTGAAGACATCAGTTTGGTTATTAATTACGATGTTCCGCATGATCCAGAAGATTATATACACCGTATCGGAAGAACAGCAAGAGCAGAGGCAAAGGGAATGGCAATCACATTTATAAATGATTTTAACCAATACAAATTTGGCAATATTGAACAAATGATTGGTTATGAAATCGAAAAAGTTCCTATGCCTGATTTTTTAGGAAAAGGTCCAGATTACAATCCCTCATCAAGGAATAAGCCTTTCAAACATCCTAGTAAATTCCCTAATAAAAGGGTTTTTAACCCAAAGGGCCCCAGAACGAATGGACCTAATAATCCAAGTTCAGAACCGAAATAGATTTTAGTGGCTGATTTTCGAAAACAGCCAATGGTTTTTAAGTGGGCCTGCAAAACCATTGCGGTATTCCCCTAAAGTTTGAATATTGCTGTCGTAAAACTGAGTTTCTTCGTTAATTAGTCCTTCTTCAAAGGCCTTTTGAATATCGCTGTAATGAATAGTTTTCAACCCTTCATTGCCTTTATAAGCCATCTGCATGCGTTCGAATAAACTGATGCCAAGCATTTCTGAAATGGATTTTAGAAATGCCACGCTTTTATCAATACTACATCCACTAGCGGTATTAAGTGATTCATCAACGGCCAAAACAATAAATCGGTTCTGAATGAAATCAAATGAGGCTTTTAATTGGTGGTTGTGTGCCGTCCAATTTGAGCAAAAACTTTGAAATAGAGGACCGATCTTGCTTATTTCCTCAACACTCAAAGCTCTTTCAGCTTGGTATATCCAAATTTTACTTTCGTCTCTCAGTTGGTCCATACTATTGATGCAATAAAGAAATGATTTTGTCTACCTCGCCAATCATGTCATTAATTTTGAATTTTAAATCGCGGTTATTGGTCTGATCAACATTGAAACTATCAGCAATGCGCTTGATTTTTAGTTTTAATTCCAGTTCTTTAATGCTGCTGTTTTGGATTTCTATTATTTTTTTTAAGCGCTCAACTTCTTTATTCTTTTTTGTTTGAGCCAACACAATGTCTTCATTCGCTTTTTTTAGGCGGATGATTTCCAATTTTATCTTTTGAAGTCTTTGTGCTAAATGTTCCATTATTTCCTAATGATTGCTTTTAATTCAGATTCAAAGGCGCTTATTAATGTATTCATTATAGGGTCTATGTCTGCATCACTCATTGTTTTTTCATTGTCATACAATTCAATGCTAATACTCATAGCTTTTTGATTTGCCTCCAATGGCTTGCCTTCATAAATATCGAAAACATTGCTCTTTACGATTTTAGCCCCACCTTTTTTATTGATAATGTTTTTGACTTGTTCGAATTTGATGTCTTTGGTTAAAACCAAACTCAGGTCGCGTCGTACAATTGGGAATTGTGGTATTGGTTTAAGAATAAATCCTGGTTTTTGTTTGAGTAATTTAGTCCAATCAATTAAAGCATAATATACTTTGTCTTTAATCCCAAATTTCTGCAATAAGCTCGATTCAACTTCTTCTATTTTGTAGTCAAAAGATTTAACATCAAACAAACCTAAGGTTTTTTCGCAAATTGATTTGATGAAGAAATAATCAACTGCATTTGACTTTTGCTCCCAACTTTCATTGGTTTTGTTGCCCGAGGCAATGATTATGAGTTGGTCTTGCTCCTTGAATCCTTTTTCTTTGTTGCTGTAAATTTTTCCAAATTCAAAGAAATGGGTGTTGCTTTGCTTTCTGTTTTTGTTGTATGCGATAGATTCTAAAGCGCCAAATAACATGGATGAACGCATAACATTCATTTCGGCACTTAATGGGTTACTCAAGGACACCAAACTAGATTTGTCTTCATACAATTTATCAGAGCTTAATGAATTGTTCATAATTTCCATAAATCCATTAGATTTCAAAAGTTCAGCAATTTTAATTTCGCCTTTTCTTTGTTTGTTGTCAGACTTGTAGTTCAATGACAATTGCAAATTTCTCTGCAATGGAATGTGTTCAAAGCCGTAAATACGTATTAACTCTTCAATAACATCAATCTCTCTGGTTACATCACTTTTGAAACGAGGAACTTCAAGTTGGTAGGAATTCTTGTCTTTACTTAAGATTTTAATGCCTAAGCCAGTTAAAATGCTTTCAATCTTAGTTTCAGGAATAACTATCCCAGTTATTTGGCTTATTTTTTCTAATCTTAATTCAATTTTAAATGGTTCTAAAACTGAAGGGTATACATCGTAAACTTGACTTGCAACATTTGCTCCAGCGAGCTCAATGAGCAAATTGCTTGCCCTTAAAATTGCAGGAATACACATTTCTGGATCGGTACCTCTTTCAAACCTGAAACTAGAATCTGTATTCAAGGCATGTTGCTTTGCGGCCTTCCTTACAACATCTGGGGAAAAATAAGCACTTTCTATAAAGATTGTTTTGGTGTTGTCTGAAACACCTGAAAACGCACCGCCATAGACACCTGCCATGCACATTGCTTCCTCAGCATTGTAAATCATAAGCTCATGTCCTTGAAGATTTCTTTCAAGGCCATCAAGGGTGGTGAATTTCTCTTTATTGTTGCGTTTAACCGTGATTTTATGTCCTATTATTTTGTCATAATCAAATGCATGTAAGGGTTGCCCCAATTCATGGAGCACAAAGTTTGTAACATCAACAATGTTGTTTATTGGTCTTAGACCGATAGAGTTTAAACGGGCTTTAAGCCAATCTGGACTCTCTTTGACAGTGATGTTTTCTAAAATTATTCCACTGTAACGCGGGCAAGTTTCGTTTTCATCGATTTCAATCGCAATTGTTTTACTGTTGCTGCTTGTGCCCAAATCATCTGTTTGGATTTGTAATGGGAAATTTAATACAGTAGACAACTCACGTGCAACACCGATATGTGAAGCTGCATCACCCCGGTTGGCTGTTAATCCAATTTCAAACACCACGTCACTTTCAACTTTAAAATAGTCACTAAGTTTTGATCCCAGCTCTAAGTTTTCTGGCAGTATGAGCAATCCGGCATGGCTGGCGCCCAAACCGATTTCATCTTCAGCACAAAGCATTCCTTCACTTTGTTCACCTCTTATTTTTGCTTTTTGAATGGTGAATGGCTCACCCGAACTTGGGGTAATTAAGGTGCCAACGGGTGCAACTATAACTTTAATGCCAGCGCTTACATTGGGCGCTCCACATACAATATTTAGCAAGGTCTCTTGTCCGATATCGACAGTAGTTAAATTTAACTTGTCTGCATTTGGATGCTTAACACAAGTGTTTACTTCACCCACCACAAGGCCTCTAAGGCCACCTTTGATGGAATCAACATATTCGTAATGTTCAACTTCTAATCCGGTAGCGGTTAAAATTGCTTCAATCTCTTCTGGAGTCTGGGTAAGCGGTATCAGGGTTTTAAGCCAGTTTAATGATATCTTCATCGGGTCTGCGAAGATAATAAATAAAAAAACAACTCAAGCAAGGGTTTAATGCACATCTTCTAACACACAACTGTTCAATTAAGTAATTACTGATCAAGCGCATATGTCATTTCATTAATTTTGTTGAGATTTGCAGCAAATAATTTCATGAAATTCAAGTTATCTTTATTGTTTCTTTTGCTTGCCTTAACGGTGGTTCTTGCGCTTAGGAATCCTAAGAAAGAAACATCTAAGTCTGCGGTTTTAAGCAAAGAAGAATTGGGTAAATTGTTGTTTTTTGAAAAGGCTTTGTCGCTCGATTCTACACTTTCTTGTGCTTCATGTCACATTCCTGAATTTGCGTTTTCTGATACCACTGCATTAAGTGAGGGGGTGAAGGGTAAATTGGGTTTGAGAAATGCCCCTGGGATAATGAATTTGCATGCCAATGTGCCAATGTTTTACGATGGACGAGCAAAAGATTTGGTCGATCAGGTTCACTTCCCGATTCAAGACCCAAATGAAATGAATTTGGCCATGCAAGAAGTGGTGAAACGTTTAAATAGAGATTCAAAATATGTCAGTGTTTTCAGTTTTTTGTACCACTCAGAGGCAAATTCAAGCAATATAGCAGAGTCAGTTGCGGCTTACGAACTTACCCTGCAAACTTCCAATACGCCATTTGATGCATATATGTCTGGAGATGAATCGGCTGTTTCTGAATCTGTGAAGCGCGGTCGTGAACTGTTTTTAAGCGATAGAGTCAAATGTTTCGATTGCCATTTTGGTCCCGATTTTACTGGAGATGAATTCAAAAACATAGGACTTTATGATGGATTGGCTTGGGCCGATATGGGGCGCTTCAATACAAGTAAAGACAGCAATGATATTGGAAAGTTCAAAGTCCCTAGCCTTAGAAATGTTGGGGTAACAGGGCCCTATATGCACAATGGGAAGTTTAATACATTGGAACAAGTTATTGAGTATTATTCAAACCCATATCAAACGGTTAAAAGGCCAATCAACATGGATTCAAGCTTGGTAAAGCCAATCAACTTTAGCCTAGAGGAAAAATTAGACCTCTTGAATTTTTTGAAATCACTTACCGATAAGCAGTTTTTAAATCGCTAAGTAAAGCATACTTTTGCGTCTATACTTGAATTGATTTTCGGGTTTTAATCACTTATGAAAGTTAAAGACATTTGTAACGCCATCGAATCCATAGCACCAGTATCTTATCAAGAGGATTACGATAACGCGGGCTTAATCATAGGCAATCCACAGCAAGAGGTAACACAAATACTTTTATGCTTAGACAGCACTGAAGCAGTCGTTGACGAGGCAATTGCTAAAGGATGTAATTTAGTTGTTGCCCACCATCCCCTTATTTTTAAAGGCTTAAAAAAAATCAATGGAAAAAATGACGTTGAAAGAACTGTCATAAAAGCCATAGAAAATAAAATTGCCATCTACGCGGCCCATACCAATTTAGACAATGTCTTGCATATGGGGGTAAACCAAAAGTTTGCTCAAAAATTAGGATTAAAGAACATTCAAATACTCGAGGAAAAATCCAATGCCTTGGTGAAAATAGTGTTTTACACCCCGGCAGATTCTCTGGAAAATTTAAAAACCATTCTGTTTGATGCGGGAGCTGGACAAATTGGTCAATATTCAGAATGTAGTTTTGCCACAGTAGGAACAGGTACATTTAAGCCGGGAGCGGCTGCTAATCCGCACGATGGACAATTGGGTGTTCGCCAAGAGCAAAACGAAATAAAGGTGGAGGCTGTTGCTCCCCGTTTTATGGCCAATCAAATTGTTTCATCGCTAAAACAAGGGCATCCATATGAGGAAATGGCCTACGAAATTATCCCCATTTCCAATTATAACCAAGGAATAGGAGCGGGGGTCGTGGGAGAATTGGAAAACAGCTTAAAACCATCTGATTTTTTAAATTTTCTGAAAAAAAGTTTAAAATTAGAGGTTATTAAACACACTACTTCAGAAAAAGACATTAAAAAAGTAGCACTTTGTGGTGGTTCAGGAAGTTTTTTATTGAACAGTGCAATGCGCTCTAATGCAGATGTTTATATTACTTCAGATGTGAAGTATCACGAATTCTTTGATGCAATTGGAACACTCATGTTTTGCGATATTGGACACTATGAGTCTGAAATTTCAACTTTGGAACTATTTTATGAGGTAATTCAAGATAAATTTCCTAATTTTGCGGTCCATTTTTGCGAAACATCCACAAACCCAATCCATTATCATAAGTAAACCATGGTAGATTTATCAATAGAAAAAAAACTAAAAGCCATTTGGGAACTCCAACAAATCGATTCTAAAATCGATCAGTTAAACCTTTTAAAAGGTGAGTTACCAATGGAAGTAAGCGATCTTGAAGACGAGATTGTAGGCCTGCAAACAAGGCAGGACAATATCAGAACTGAGATCAAAGCGTACGAAATTGATATTACCGGTCACAAAACCAATATCAAAGCTTCTGAAGAATTACAGAAGAAATACAAAAAACAATTAGAGTCTGTAAAAAATAACAGAGAATTTGAAGCCTTGAACAAAGAACTTGAAATTTCAGGTTTGGAAGTTCTTGCTGCTCAAAAAAGAATCAAAGAGTCTCAATTTCACATGGAAGCAAAAGAGCTATCTTTAGCAAATCTTCAAGAACAAATTGAAAGCAGAAGAAAAGATCTTGAGTTCAAACAAAAAGAACTTAACACAATTGTAAGCGATACAGAAGAGGAAGAAAACGAACTTTCTGGTCACCGTTCTACCTTGGACAAAGACGTTGATGAAAGATTGGCGAAAGCTTATAAAAGAATCCGTAAAAATGTGAAGAATGGTATCGCAGTGGCTCCGATTATGAGAGGTAGCTGTGGTGGTTGCTTTGCTAAGATTCCACCTCAAAGACAAAGTGATATCAAGCAACACTTCAAAATTATTGACTGTGAGCATTGCGGTAGAATCTTGGTTGACAACGAAGTTACAGGAATTTATACTGAAAAGCCAGTTGAGGAAGAAAAGCCTAAACGCAGAGTTAGAACGCTAAAAACTGCAGCTAAATAATAAATTAAGCGTATGCTCAATGCATCGATATTTAAAAAGAACATGTGCAAACGTGTTCTTTTTTTTTATGCACTGTTTTTTGTTTTTATAAATTCCGCTTTTTCTGCCACCGTCTTTAATGTGAATGAACAGTGTTTAAAAGCTCAAAAATTGATTTTTGAGCTTAAGTTTGATGAAGCGGAAAAAATTCTAATTTCAGAATCTCAATTAAATAAAGAAAATATTGCGGTTCCTTGGCTTTCTGAATCCATAGTTTTTTTAAAAGTGTTTATTTCGGAAGACGCTGAACTGTACGAAAAGTCAAATAAGACTTGGGCTAATTTAATTGCTCAAACCCAAAAATACACTTTTAATAACGCCTGGTACCGGCATATTCTATCCGATATGTATATCCATCGGGCACTCATAAGGTTAAAATTCAATGAAAATTTTTCCGCTGGATCTGATATTCAAATTGCATTTAAATATCTTAAGGAAAACAAGAAAATGTTTCCATCCTTTTTAGCCGACAATAAAAATTATGGTTTGCTATGCTGCGCCTTCAGTTCTGTGCCATCAAAATACCAATGGTTGGCCAAGATAATAGGTTTTCAAGGGGACATGCAAACAGGCTTAAAGGAAATCGAACTGTATTTAAAAAGTGATCAAACATACAAGGAGCATGCTTGTTTGCGCTTAGAGGCTGCTTTTATCTATGGAATGATTCAACACCACTTGAATAAAAACTCTGGCTTGGCTTGGTCGACTGTAGAACCATATACCCGCAATTATAAAAGTCATTTGTTGCAAAATTACATGAGGGCCACTATTGCAGGTTATAATGGACTCAACGATGCAATGATAGATGTCTTAAAGAGCAAGCCACCTTATCAAACATTGTATCCGTTTTATTATATGGACTACCTTTTGGGTTTGGCAAAAATGAGGAGACTAGATGCCGACGCTGATTTGTATTTCAAGATTTTTACAGTTAAATACAAAGGGAAGAATTACGTAAAGTCAGCCTACCGAAATTTGTCTTGGTTGTGCCAAATAAGAAATGACGACAAAGGAGCCATAACGTATTATTCTCTAGCCAATAAAAAAGGAATAGCGACCCTAGAGGAAGACAAGCAAGCTTTAAGAGAAGCAGAAGAAAACATTCTTTGGCCAGAAGATGTGCTCAAAGCAAGATTGCTTTTTGATGGCAAGTATTACGATTTGGCACTAAAAACAATTAAGGCGATCAATGATAAAAAACTTACCCATATCCGTTTTCGCCTAGAGTTAATTTATAGAAAAGCCCGGATATATCATGAAAAAGGGAATCTTGAAGAAGCAATATCCCTGTACAAGAACACAATAGAGCAAGGGTCTAAACAAGCATATTACTACGCGGCTTATTCTGCCCTTCAAATAGGCTTTATTTATGAGCAGCAAAATAAATTCGAATTGGCTAAGGCCTATTTTAATCAAGCAAAAAATGATTTCTCCACAAATAAAGAATACACCAGCAGCATTGAACAAAAAGCCAAAGCTGGATTAAAAAAGATTGGTAAATAAAAAACGGATATCTCGATTAAGAAATACCCGTTCTTTGGTGTATGTGTGTTTTCAAGTTACTCTGCTTTGACCATTATGGTTTTGTATAAAATCCTGCTGTTGTTTATTACATTCAAATAATAGATGCCAGAATTTAAATTGTTTAAACTATCTAATTGGATTTTAGCATCTGTGCTTATTTCTTCCAAATTTATAGTCCTATCTTCTACTATTTGTCCATATTGATTCATGATTTGGATCTGATAAGAATTTTTAACCCCTCGACTAGATTGAATTTCAATGTTGATGTTTTCATTGAATGGATTTGGATATAAGGTGTATGTTGCATTTAAGTCGCATTCAAAGGCGTCCATCATAAGCATATTTTGTTTTTCCCCTGCACTTGAAATGGTATACCAACGGTATAATGCATCTTGCTGTGAATGTCTTGTTAATCTATAAATGTAAGAAGATGGGTTGTTACTCAATATTTGATTGGCTTCAATTTTTGCTGTGTTAATCCATGTTCTGCCTCCGTCTAAAGAATAGTCTATGCCAAATTGTTTAACATTGATATCTGGTAACATCAACCATTTTAATTCTACTTCTTTATTGCTTAAACAATTGCTTTGAATAAAATCTTGTCCGGTAGCTAATGGTGTGAAAACCTCTACTGTGTCATTGTCTATGCATCCTGTACTTGGGTCTATGGCTTGAACCACAAAATAAGGGGCACCAATTCTACTTCTATAAGCAAATGGGTTGTCTACAGTTGAGTCATTCAAAGCATTTCCTTGTGTCCAAGTTTTATTCACAGCACCGCAAGACAAACACATACCGGTAGGAGCTCCGCCAATAAGGAATGAGTCTAAGGTAGTGCTAATGTCTGGACCAGCATCCGCAATAGGCCTTTCATTAATTGAAATATATGCGGTGTCAATTGCTCTGCATCTTCCTGTGGATGCAGTAACAACTACTTGTAATGGTTTTATATTATAGTCAATTACATTTGGTGCGTAGGCCAAAATTGCTGGTTTGGAAGGCGTTCCATTGGTAGGAGATGAGAAAACACCCGAAGCATTAATACTTGTCCATGAAATGTTGTCAATAGGGTTGCTTGATGTGAAATTTATTCTCAATGGGTCAAGTCTGCATTGGACAACATTTGCCCCCAAGGCAGCGGTAAATCCATTGGTAAGGCGAATAGTATCTTTGATTGCAAAACCACAACGGTCAACATAATGAAGGAAATAACTAACCGGAGCTAAGTTTAACAGTTTGTTGATTTTTTTTTCATTTTTAGTTGGTCCATAGACATAAGCTTTGTCTATATGTTGGTTGTGATTGCTTTGACCTGAATAGTCAGGAAAAACAGGCGTGTTTGCTGTCCTGCTAGATGAATATGAATAAACTAAAACACCATTGATCCAAATTGTGACCCGTCTGTTGGCTGCAATCCTAAGATCAATAGTAGTAGAACCGGTAAAAGTCCCAAGGTTCGTTAATGATGTGTTTCCAAAATAAGAAGTTATAGTTGTACCATTAACAAACACTGAGTGGGTCATGTCATTGTTGTAATTTGAATTGTTTCTAGTAAACCCGGCATAAAAATCTTTTCCCGCTTGCGGAGTAACAACATAACGTATGGTTCCTTCTGGTAAAATTGAATCGACACCTTGGGCACCTCTGTTATTCCCACTACTCCAGCTTGTAGCTCCAATAGAGCTGTTGTTTATCGTTGTTTGGGTGGAGGCATTTTTCCAATACGCTTCATGGTAAAAATTATCACATGGTTTTACAATGAGCAGATTGTTCGGATTTAATCTATAGCTAACGCCATTGTTACCTATTATGTTAGTAACTGCAACTCCTTTAAAGTTGGTCGTGTCTGCTTTACAATCGCAGAAATTTCGGTCAATTTTCGGCAAATTGTCATGCGGGTCGGCATTTAATTTTCTAACAAAAATTGAATCGGTAACCTTTACACTTATACAATAGTTGGAGAATTCTGCTTCAACATATATCCAAGCAGAATCTGTAACATTAATTATAGCAGAGTCCGCTGTTCTAGTTCCTACAATTTTACTTGGGGGAGACCATTGAATATTGCTCATGAAGATAGGACAAATATCAGTTTGAGGTTCTAAGTATAAAGTTGCTGTAGGTGTGCAATATAAATTTAGCTCATCTGCGGCAATAACATCTTTTACTTCAATTTTAGAAATTAGAGGTTTGCTCGTATCGCCACATACCACATCAAAGTAAGCATAGGCATAGTGCCCCAATAAAATACAATCTCTTGTAAATAACCTAATTTCTACAGTGTCTCCAACAAAACAAGCGAAGTTTAAAACCTCTTGTCCCCAGCCTGTAGATTTTCGAACTGTAGTTGTATCTTTAAATCTTCCTAAATCCCAGACAGGTGGCTGATCCAAATTGCCGGTAAAAAATGCACCTTTTAAACAGTCTATTTTTTGGCCATTCACTGATATTTCATATCCAAATCCTGGTGATTCATTAATTGGAACTCCCCAATAGTTGTGGGCCAACTGAGAAACGCCCATGCTGTAAATGGTTAATTTGTCAGATAAGCTATCAATAACATACTTGCGGTAAACAGTGTCAGATACGGCTCTAACACCTCTGTTTCCCAATCTGATTAATCTGTTACCTGCTGAGCTATGGGGGCGATTGATTGTGCCTAACCAGGCATCAGTTGCGCCATAACTAACGACAGCCATGTTTCTACCGGGTCTGGTAATAAAATTTGATGGGGCATTGATAAATAGACTATCGGTTACTGTTGACCAGCTGCCGAAATTTCCATTTTCAAATCCCATATTGCTTGCGCATTGTCCATTGATTTCCACAATGCTGAAAAGGGAAATAATGGCAAGTAGTATACAAATTGGGACACGATTTTTCATAATTTTCAATGTTTTAATTTGTTTCAATTTTTAACTGCTCCATCCCATACGAAGTTTTGGCCATTTAAAGTACCAAAGACTTTTATCCGTATGTATGACCCTGTTGCCATTCCATTTACAATGGCTAGGTCTGAAACGTAATGCCCAAAAGGCGGCAAAACACCAACACCCAAGGCAACAAATGCTGGCCCCCAGATTTTTTCGATGTTTGAAACTACATTGTAATTATTTATACTTTGATGTAAGATACAGTCGTTGCTAAATTCGAATCCGCTTGCTGCCAATTCAACAAACAATGGTTGAATGGTGTCTCCGATCGAAGACACAAGCTCTAACTGCAATAAATTTTGACTGCTGCTTTTAATGTTTAAACTAAAGTCATTGCGGTTCAATACAATCATGCTGTCATCATGGTCGTGAGATTGCGCTTGCGCTGTACCAAAGATGGTAAAAAATACCGCGAATAAAAGTAAAGCTTTAATTTGGCAAAAATCGATAACACCGATTTTGCGATTTTCTTTTGTTGAGTAATTTTTCTTCTTCATGATTTGTGTATTTTGTGTGTAAATAAATCCCTACATGCCTGTTTTTCAGGGGCATATACAAGGTTTCTTCTCCCTTTGAGTATAAAAACTTATGTATTGTAACAAGCATATTTTCAATTTCATACTTGTTCTCGATAAAACAAATGTTTTCTATCATTCGGACCCTAAAACTTTGTAAATCAGAAAGAAAAAAAATAATCGAAGGCTATAAAGTTTCCTGTTTTTGCAGTTTTTTTCATGTTTTCAATATTTTGGAATATATTTTTATCCGCTGCATTTATGTAATATTTAAACTTATTTTAAAAATAGAAAATAATTAACTTTTTTCGACTCATTGCATAAAAAAAAGCACCCTTTTGGGGTGCTTTTAAATGGGTTGCTTCTAACTACTTTATCAGACATTTAAAGTCTACTGCAATATCCGTTTCTCCTAGTAATGGATCTCCGTTTTTTATTCCGGGTTGATGCTTAAGTATTACATTTACATTGCCTCGGCCAATTGAATTTGCTTTCCAAGTGCTTTTTAACCCAAGGGCCAATCCATTTTTGTCTTTGTCGGTTTCGCCAATTACAAGGTCAATGTTTTTTGGAATGTATACAAATAGGTGGTCTTCTCCTTCATTCAAAACCTCATTGCTTATTGTGTCAGTTTCTGCTTTGCTCTCATCCAACAATATAAGTTCAAAATAATAGGTGTGTCCACTGCTTAACTCAATGCTGTCAAACTGCGAAGCTGCGTTTCCGCCTTCTCCATCTTTGTCTCTAAATACAAAGTCTCTAATTTGTCCACTAGCACTGTCTCTCGAACTTAATATTATTGTGGTAATTAATTCACCCTCATTGATTGGAGCAACATTGGGTTTGGGGTCTTTTTCGCATGATTGCAAAAAGGCTAAGCCTAAAATAAATCCTGCACTTAGTAATTTAATTGATTTGTTCATTGTTTTTTTGTTAATTGATTTGTTCATTTTTTTTTTGTTAATTAATAATCATTGAGAGTCTTGCCGATATATTGATACCCATTTCATCGGTGAAGTATCTCAATCTATTTAAATAATTCCTGTAATTCTTGTTTAATAAATTGCTTCCATTTATACCAAACTTAAATGGTTTATGGAATAAATTGAATTCATAGTTGAAGTCACATCCGAGCAAGAAATAGGCAGGTGGAGGGGCTAAAAAATCACTGCCTTCCACATATCTTGTTTGTTTAGCTTGGTAGTCTAGCAATATTGTGGCACCCACTTTGTTCCCATTGTAGCCGATACTAAATTTGCCATTCATAGCAGGCATCATATTCAATGGCTTGCGTGTATCTATATTTTGGGCAAAGGGTAGCTGCAAATTGATTAAGGTGTGGAAGGCTTTTGTTGCTTGATAGCGCCATCTTGCATTCAATCCATACAATTCTACTCTGTTTTGCCTGTATTCAAATACGGGATAGGCTCCTCGAATGGTTAAAATTTTAATGTTGCTTGGGCTTAGGTTGATAAACCCTTGAACCCTTTGGTAATAAATTCCCAATTCTATGTGGTTTGTTTTGTTTGTGTAACGATAGTTCAGCGATTGTCCAATGGATCTTTCTTTATCCAAACTGCTGTCTCCAATTTCTATACTGGCCAATCCTTGATGCAGGCCGTTGGCATATAGTTCATTAATTCCAGGAGGTCTCCAGGTTGAAGAATGAACCAGACTTAGTTTTTGTTTCTCGTTTATACTGTATTCTGTTTTTACCACATATGCCATTCCTTTGTAATTTAATTGGCTTTGGTTTGATACATTGCCTCGCCACCTGAAAATATCAAATTGTTTTTGGTCATAACGCAAAGACCCTTCGATGTTTATTTTGTTGAAGGTTTTATTCGCTACGACAAACCCTGCAATGCTGTTTTGATAAAATCCTGGAATGAAAAAACGTCCTGTATAGGCATTTGATTGGCGTAAACCCACCACGCCTGCTTTCCAATTTATTTGATGAAAATTGGTTTTAGTCCACAAGAGTTCCGCTATGCTGCTGCTTATATAATAATCGAAGGAGGGGCCTTTGAATGAACTGATTGAGCGCAAGACATCATATTCTTCTCTGTGGTTTTTCTGATAGGATAGGCTTAAGTCCAACTTGTTTTTGGCATTTATTTGATATGAATTCCTAAATACCAGCAAGCGGTGGATTACCAATTGGTAAGGTCTGTCTATTAGGTAAGTAAACTTCGACTTAATTAGGGGCGTTTTACTGCTCATAGCAAGTTCTAAATCGGATAAATTTCCTACCTGAGCCCCTGTATAGATGCCAATCTGGTTGTGAAATTCACTAAAGAACAGTTCGGACCTAAATCCATTTTTTTGAAATCCGAGATTTACAGAGTAATTGCGTTCCCGAAATCCTGTGTTGGCTATAAAGCTATTGCCTGTTTTGATATTGCCTGCTTGCTTTATGCTGCCTTGTACACGGAAGTAAATCGGAATCTTGCGGCTTAATAGGCTTCCCAAGATGATATTTCCAATAGCTGCTCTGCCATTCGAATTGCCAATGGTATTGATTTCGCCATTTAACTTTTTTAGTTTTTCGCTAAAAATGCTTTTGGGTTTAATAAGTATAACTCCACCTATGCCATCTGCTCCATAACGCAAGGATTCAGCACCCTTTATTAATTCAATTTCAGAAGCTAAAAAGGCATCTATTTCTGGAGCATGCTCCATTCCCCAATTCTGACCTTCTTGACGCACGCCATTGTTGATCAGAATAACCCGGTTGCCAAATAGTCCATTGACCATTGGTTTGCTCACCGTATTGCCAGTTCTTAACAAATTTATTCCTGCAATATCTTGCATTAAAGAGGCAATGCTTTGGCCTTTTCTCTTTTCTAGGTCTTTGCTGTTGAGATGGTTAATGTCACTTGACTTGTCTATTCTTGAGCTAAATTTAAATCCAAGTAATTCTTTCTCTATGTGCTTTAAATGAATTGTAATTGCAGTATCACTGGTCAAATTTAAAGTAAAATGAAAGTGCTCGCAGCTTAAATGGCTGACATGTATTTCGTATAAACCAGGACACAGACCAACAAGGCTAAATACACCGTTGGCTCCGGTTTTGCTTTCTTTTTTAAGCGCTTGAATTGAAACCAAGGTGTTGCTGAGATGGCTGTTGTCAAAGCTGTCGATTACCATCCCACTCAACGCAAGTGTGCAATTCTTGTTTTCAGCATTCAGATAATTGAATGCGATTAGCCCTAAGGCCATTAATACTATTTTTTTCAATTGAATTAAATTGATTGAACCAAAAGTTTCTAAGCTCTCAGTTTGTGTAAATAAAGTTTGATTGTCTTTTAAGCGTAAAGCTGATTATGACAAAACAGGGGGACCTTTATTTGCAAAACTCCAATGGTATTTGATTGGAGTAGCATCAATTTTTATTTGAAGATAATTGTTTACTTGCACTTTAAGACAAGTAACATGATTGTTGTTATGGGAAAGGAAACTGTGGAATTGTAAATCACACAGATAACAATGTGCATGCGTGTTTTCTATAGTTGCACTTTCGTGGCTATGGTTTAAGTTGCTGCAATTGTGTAGGGATTGAATAGGGGTGCTGTATGCTAAGACGAGCCCTAGCATCATAAAAGTAAGGATATGTTTTTGTATCCTTTTCAAAGCTTTCTTAAGCGGCTGTCATGTTGTTAGCTATCTCTCTGATCTCGTCTCTATTGTATTTGTTTTCGCTTTTAGCATACAATGAAACCAAGTAAGATAGGTTTTCTTCAACCTCTTCACTGTCTTCTAGTGTTTGGAATTCCCAACCGCTATTAGACTCTAAATGTTCATTAACCAATCGGATTGAACGGGTAATTAATGGATCTTGTTCAAGTTTAGCCATTTCTCTTAGCTCTGTGAACATAGGGACCAAATTCTCTACCTTAACGCTATTGGTTTCTATTTCCTTAATGATCTTTTCGATCAATTCATTTGCTTTTGAACTTTTCATATCTCAGCTTGCAAAGTAAGGCAAATTTAATGAATGATAAAAGGGAAAATAGCCAAAAAAAAACCATCAGCTTTTGGCCGATGGTTTTTTAAATAAATTATAGTTAATTATTGAACGTTAACTTTGTTTGTGCTGATAATGTCACCATTAACAACTCTAACCATGTAAATACCTTTGGCATAGTTTGCTGCATTGATTTCAAATTCGTTTGCACTTGCTTTTGTTTCAGAATAAACCACACGGCCATTCATGTCAGTGATGGTAACTTGAACATCAGATTTGGTGTCAATAGCGTTTAACGCAATTACGAAGCTGCTAAGCGCTGGGTTTGGATAAACTGACATATTGTTGGTGTAAACACTGTTTACAGATACACCCCAACCTTGTGGACAAAAGTAAACAATTGTGTTAACCTTTACATTGTTTGCATTAGTACCTGTACCTTCTGGTGTGATAGGGTCTGAACCAGCAAATTTTCTAACTTCAGAATACGCTTGGAAACTGCAGTTGAAAGATAAGGTAGCTCTAAGCGTCGAAGTTAATGAACCTTTCCAGTGAATGGTATCACCAGGAGCCATTGTTTTTCCTACCGCTTTTAATACGATTTGTGTTGAACTTGGGTATGCAAAAAGCAAAGTGCTTCCAGAAAAACAAACCAATTGCAATGCCATAGTATCAGTTGCGTTTACAGTACCTGAACCATTGTTTTTCAAAACAATATCATAATTAAATGCTGTTCCTGTAGAAGTGCTTCTTAATTCAGTTGGGGCGTTAATTGAAACAACTGACCAATCAATTGTTCTAGCAGAGAAACCTAAGCTTGCAACCATTGCAAAACATAGAGTAAGTAAAATTTTTTTCATTGTATTATTAATTTAATATCTTACTACAAATGTATCATTTTCAATTTAATCGAGCAAGACATTTAGTGTATCTTCCTCCAAATTGTTTACAAAATGAACCTCTGTGTCTAAAATATCATCCGATACTTTTTGTTTTTTCTCCTGTAAATTAACGATTTTTTCTTCAATCGTGTCTTTGGTGATGAATTTATAAACAAATACCGGTTTGTCTTGTCCTATTCTATGTGTTCTGTCCATGGCCTGCCGCTCAACCGCTGGATTCCACCATGGGTCTAGTAAAAACACATAGTCTGCAGCTGTCAAATTCAATCCCGTTCCACCGGCTTTTAATGAAATTAGAAAGATTGCGGCCTCATTGCCCGTTTGAAATTTGTCTACCAAGCGCTTTCGCTCCAATGCTGGGATATTTCCCGCTATGTAATAATAGGGAATTCCTTGTTCGTCGAGGTGGTTTTTTATCAAAGTTAAATGTTGCACAAATTGCGAAAACACCAACACTTTATGGCCTGATGATACCACATTGTTTAAACTGTTGATGATCTCGTCAAATTTACCAGATACACCTGTGTAATCAGATTCTGCCAATATTGGATGGTTGGCAATTTGTCTTAATTTAATCAAACCATTCAATATCAATAAGTTTGATTTTTTGTATCCATTCTCCTGAATGGAGTCCAATAATTCATTTCTAAACAAGGATTTGATCCGCTCATATTTTTGCTTCTGTTCCTCTGACATTTCACAGAAAACAATCTTCTCTGTTTTGCTCGGCAAATCAGAGGCAACCTGTTCTTTGGTTCTTCTTAATATAAATGGTCTAACGATGTCTTTTAAACGCTTAGTGTCTTCTTCATTGCCTTCTTTTTCAATCGAACTGACAAACTTTTTACTGAAATAGGTAAAGTTTCCTAATATGCCTGGGTTTAAAAAGTTAATCTGACTCCATAAATCGGTGATGCTGTTTTCAACCGGTGTGCCCGTCATCACAATCTTATGTCTTGCCCTTAGTTGGTTAACAGAACTAGCGGTTTGTGAACTAGGGTTTTTAATGGCCTGCGACTCATCTAAAACAATGGCATTGAATTCTATTTTTGAAAACAATTCGATGTCGTTTCTCACAGTGCCATAACTGCTAACAACAATGTCGTATAACTTGCAAGCTTCTTTTATGGCCTTTGTGCGGTTAAATCCTGTGTGCACATAGACTTTCAAACTGCTGTATTTCTTGGCCTCGCTTAACCAATTATATATTAGTGAAGTAGGTACCACCACCAAACTGCATGAATGGGTTTCTTGCTTTGTCCCTTCTTCAATCTTTTCTGTATTTCCTTTATTGAATAAGTTAAGTTGAGCCCTAATTGCTACTTCTTGAACCGCTGTGTGTCCTGAAATTGGGATGGGTTCGCAGGATTCTTTACGGTATTGCAGGTAAGTTAATACCTGTATCGTTTTACCCAATCCCATGTCGTCGGCCAAACAAGCGCCAAAATGCTGCTCACTCATATACCGCAGCCAATTATAACCTTCAATTTGATAAGGTCTTAAAGTGGCTTTTATGCCTTTGGGTAAAGGATACTCTTTGTTCTTGTCAAATGGTATAATATTCTCTGAACTAGACAATTCTTCTCCTTCAAACATCCCTTCAAGCAATCCAAAATGGTATTTTTTGATTTGCAAATGGTCAGAACGCTGGTCTGCAAAATCGAACAAACTTGAAAAGCGGGTAAACCATTCTTCTGGTATGATGGCTATGCTGTTGTCGGGTAACTCAAATTCCCTGTTTCCACTCAAGATGTATTGCTTTAGTTTGATAAATGGGATCTCAAATTGACCAAACTTTACAACCGCTTCCAAGTCAAACCAATCTCTGTTCTTTGATATTTTAAACGATACATTGCTGTCGCCAATATGGTAGCTGCGGCTCAAATTGCTTTGGTCAATCACCATGCCTTGTTCATGTATCTCTTGTCTGTTTCTGTTTAAAAGTGGTATTAAACTTTCTTTACTGTTTTCTGGAATAAATAAAGATCCTTCATACACCTTTAAGCCCATTTTGCTCAAGATATTAACAATAATGTTTTCCCATTGCTTCGAACGCTTTACCCTGTGAAAAATATAATTGTCACCTTTCTTTTCCAATGACACCGAAACCATTTTCTGAGAGTGATACGGAAACTGATAAGGCCCGTAATTGAAGTACAAGCCGGCGCATAATCCTTTTTCGCCAAAACTGGTGAGTTTTAAAATAGGGAAGGCCCGGTATTGTTCAGACTTAATCTCAAATCCTTCGGCGTAAACATCGTAGTTTTCAACCAAGGTCTTTACAAATTTCTCGAAATACACCCCTTCACTTTGTCTTGGAATGCTAATAAATTTCTTAAGCAAAAAAGGCTTAATCTTATTGCCATCCGTTTCTTTCTTAAAGGTAATTAATTGTTTGTTGCACAGCAACCATGCGGGCTCATGTATAATCAACTCGCTTTCGTTCTGACTAAAACTAATTTTTTGATCACCCAATTTGATGGTCGCAAAATAATTGGTGCCCTCATCCGAACGTCTGAAATGAAACAATATTCCAGCTTTTTCTTCGGCAATATTTATTTTGGTATGGGTGAAGTTTTTGTCTTTGCCCAAGAACAATTTCTGTGAACCCAAGCGCTCCAGTACCTTTAAGATACGCTTTTCTATATAAGGACGAATTTTTGTGTGTATTTCAGGCGTGTAATGTTTGTTGAAAAAATCAACCGAGCGAATCGGTTTCTTGCTCGGATGAAACTTTTTAATTAAAGCATCAGGCTCGGTCTCGTCCAATATTTTGATCAAATCGGAGGTCTCCTTATCGGCTCCAAAATCTTTAGCCGTGTTGTGGTGGACCTTTTGGCTCAGCAAACTGTAATACCCATTCGGCATCAACTGCACAGCAATCGACTCAAGCAAATACCCCAGTTGCGGGTGCTTGTATAAGCTGAAAACCATTTCATATGGTTCTTTGGTATTTACACGAATGTTTCCCATATTCTAAACAGAATATCTAGCAAAGGTAGGGTAAATTTTGATGGGCAAAACGGAGATAAGGGGATTTTTTGGAAAAAAGGAAAATAGAGCTACAACAGCTCCGTGGTATAGTTTTCTCAAAGCAGAAAACACACCACGGAGTGATCCTTAGGGCTGAGTTAAGTCGGAAATGCTTCATTTTTTCGTTCTAAATATCGCATTCACATTCACTCTCACTCCCATTTCCGGGTGGAGCAATTAGAAATATTTAATTATTTTGTTTTCGAGCTCAGGGGTGAAAAACACCCCTGAGACATTATTAAATTTAATAAGATCATCGTTTCACGAAATGCCTCGCCCCGATGGGAGCGGCAGCCCTGTGTAAATTTGTGACAATGCATAAGCGTGTATTGCTGGGCGCGCGGCAGTAAGCCAAGTAAAACAACTGCTAATGCTGGCACAAAGTCACAGGCTAAAGCAAACAGCGGGAAAAGGCGACTATTCAAAAACGGATTTCTCAATTTATCCATCCCGTGCCGTGACGAAACGACCTGCCCTGTGTCGGATTCGCTGCTTTGAGCAAATTCTGAAATGGGGGGTGGAGTCTCTGGCACTGGGATCAATTTCTCAGTTTTTCAATATATCTAATTTCCAAACTCCACAGCCTCCCTGTCTCCCGCTTACCCTTGTTTCACCCTGCATGGTGATTGTTGCTCTGAACAATCTCTCGTGCAGGGCTGTGAATGATAATTTACTTTTGTTGAAGATGACCTAGAACTTGTTTGCCTTTCTTTCCTTTTAATCCGATATTTGCATCTTTATTTTTAGCATGCAAAGAATTTCAAACTATATCAATGGCGCCCTACAAAGTCCTATCAAGTCTTTGTACTTGGACAATTACAACCCTGCTACAGGTGCCGTGTATTCCTTGATTCCAGATAGTGATGAAGCCGATGTTGATTTGGCCTACACCCATGCCAATGAAGCTTATAAAACCTGGCGTTTAACTTCTTTGGAAGAGCGTTTTATGGTGCTAAACCGCATTGCTGAATTGATTGACAAGAACAACGATGAATTGGCCCTTGCCGAGAGCATCGACCAAGGAAAACCGGTGTGGTTGGCTAAAAATGAAATGACCCGCTCGGCGCAAAACTTCCGTTTTTTTGCAACTGCCGCTATGCAGTTTGCCTCTGAAAGCCACAATATGGAAGGCCTAGCCATTAACTATACCTTGCGTCAACCCATTGGTGTGGTTGGCTGCATCAGTCCTTGGAACTTGCCCCTGTATTTGTTTACTTGGAAAATTGCTCCTGCCTTGGCAGCTGGAAATTGCCTAGTGGCCAAGCCATCTGAAATAACACCAATGACTGCTTTTCTTTTGTCTAAACTCTGCATGGAAGCGGGTCTTCCTGCCGGTGTTCTCAATATTGTGCACGGTTTAGGTCCCAAAGTGGGCTCAGCTTTGGTGTCTCATCCCAAAATCAAAGCCATTTCGTTTACGGGTGGTACCTCAACAGGCAAACACATTGCTTCTGTTGCTGCACCAATGTTTAAGAAACTAAGTCTAGAACTTGGGGGCAAAAACCCGAACATCATTTTTGCTGATTGCGATTTTGAAAAGGCACTTAAAACCACGGTGCAAACCTCTTTCCTCAACCAAGGTGAGATTTGCCTTTGCGGTTCACGCATATTTATAGAACGTCCGATTTATGAAAAATTTAAAGCGGCTTTGTTGCTAGAAGTGAGCAAACTGCAAGTGGGAAATCCTTTGCTCAAAGAATCGCGCATCGGCGCCATTGTAAGCAAAATGCATTTCGAAAAAGTGCTTTCGTATATTGAATTGGCAAAAGAAGAGGGTGGTAGTATTTTAATAGGTGGAACATCCTTGAAAATTGATGGCCATGAAAATGGTTGGTATATTGCTCCAACGATTATCGAAAACCTTGCCCACACTTGCCGTTGCAATACCGAAGAAATATTTGGACCAGTGGTGAGCATTATGCCTTTCGACTCAGCCGATGAAGCGCTCGAAATGGCTAATTCTACCGACTACGGACTGGCTTGCACCATATGGACCCAAGACATTAGCAAAGCCCACAACATGGCGGCCAATATTCAAAGTGGAATTGTTTGGATTAACTGCTGGTTGTTGCGCGACTTGCGCACGCCTTTCGGTGGGGTTAAGCAAAGTGGAGTAGGCCGCGAAGGTGGTTGGGAAGCCATGCGCTTTTTCACCGAACCTAAAAATGTGTGTATTAAATTGTAATCTCAAGCCTTGAATAAAACCATCGATTTAAAAGCCTTGCAGACTGGCGATTTTATTACCCTTGCCCGTGCCATCTCTCTGGTGGAAAACAATCTGCCCGCTGGTAAGGACTTGCTTAACGCTTTGCCTTTCAACGTGCATGTGCCTGTGGTAGGTCTCACAGGTCCTCCTGGTGCTGGCAAAAGCAGTTTGGTCAACGCCTTGGTCGACCACCTCTTAAAACAAAATAAAAAAATTGGTATATTGGCTGTTGACCCAACCTCTCCATTTAATTTTGGATCTTTGTTGGGCGACCGTATCAGACTTGCTTCGCATTTTAACAACCCAAACGTGTACATCCGCTCTCTGGCTACCCGCGGCAGTTTGGGCGGATTGTCAGCCCGAATTTTCGAAATCTGCGATGTGATGAAACACGCCGGTTTTGACCTTATACTCATCGAAACCGTTGGCGTAGGGCAGAGCGAAGTTGAAATTGCCGGATTGGCCGACACCACCGCCGTGGTAATGGTTCCCGAGGCAGGCGACGAGGTGCAAACCCTTAAAAGCGGACTCATGGAAATAGCCGATGTGTTTGTGGTAAATAAGTCAGACCGCGAGGGCGCCGACCTGTTTGTGCGCAACCTTTCAGCCTTGGTGCATCAAAAAGCGGCAGGCAATTGGTCTATCCCCGTGCTGAAAACCGTTGCCACCACCTTTACAGGGATTACCGAATTTTGGGATGCCTTGCAAGCCCACAACCAATTGAACATTGACCCAATACGACAAAACCATTTGAAAACAGAAAAAGCCTTTCAACTGATACTGCAACACAAAATGGCCAAAATCGACAAACAAGAACTTTTTAACAAAATCAGTGCTGAGTCAAACAAAAACGGATTTAATCTGTATCAATTTCTCAGCAATGAATATTTAACATGATTACCATATTAAGCGGATCGCCGCGAAAAAACAGCAATACCTTGCGTGTGGCAAAGGCCATACAAAAACATATACAAAGTTTAAACAACGAAGAGACCGCACATGTCATAGATTTCAATGAATTTGACATCCCATCTATGAATGCAGGGCGTGTAGATCCCAATAATTTGACCGAGTTTCAAGCCAATTTGTTTAATTCTTGCAAAGAATCAGACCTGATTTTTGTATTAACTCCAGAGTACAATTGGTTTCCTAGTGCGGAGATTATCCAAATGGTACACACCATGGCGGCACCTGCTTTTAAAGACATGTGGAACAACAAAGTGTTTGTCACCTGTGGTACCTCTAATGGCCGCGGTGGACGTATGCCAGCCGTGCAACTGAGTTATACAATTAACAAGATTCTCAATGTTTTCAATTGCGAAAGCATGGTGAGTCCCAAGATATTCGAATCTCAGTTTACCGACAAGGCCCTCGACGAGAACGGGCTGTCCTTGGGCAATGCCGAGTATATGGCTGGACTCGAGGCCTTCGTGGCATTCAATTTAAAATTGAAAAACCGTTGGCTAATTGCTGAGAAGTAATATTTAGCGCCTATTTCCTGCTTTCTGTTTTAGTCGGCTGCCTACTGGCTTGTTTTGTATGCCTTTCAGGGGCTTCTTGTCAGTCGCCCTTTCGGGACTACAAAACCTACGCAAGTATTCAGCCGAGCTGTCACGCCAAGCAGGGGCGGGCATTTCGGTGGGTGAGGGTTGGTAATATTCTTTTTTAGCCTTGTGGTTTTTAAAAACAATAAATTATTTTGACGTTAACTTCCAACAATCAAATGATTTTGTCTATCATTATTCTCGAAATATGATAGACAAAGCTTTTTGATGCTAATTCATACACATCAAACTATTTTGAGTGTCAAAAATGATATATTTTGAATGTCAAATAGCTTTGGTATTCAAATTATTTCATATATTTGTGTTAATAATACAAAATATGGACTTTGCAAATTCAGTACATTATCATTACGAACAATTCCCGCCTAAAAATTTGAATTATGTCAAAATTGTTAATTCACTCCTAAAAGCAACGGACGCATTGGCAAGATATGACCAGATGCTGAAGAATATGCATAATAGTGAAATTTTACTAGCGCCATTACGAAATCAAGAGGCTGTGATTTCATCGAGAATGGAGGGCACTATTAGCACAATGGATGAGATTCTAAAGTTCGAAGCAGATAGTGAAAATGATTCTGAAGATGCAAATAAAGTTCGATCTGAAGTATATGAAACAATTCTATACCAGCGCGCACTTTTGAACGCACAAAATGCAATGAAAGATGGCTATCCTCTATCTCAACACTTAATTAAAACAATTCATCAACAACTATTGTCTTTTGGCAGGGGAGCACAAAAATCACCTGGTAAATATAAAACTGAACAAAACTATCTAGCGGATAAATTTAAACAGAAGGTTTTATTTACACCAATTAGTCCAGAAAAATTAAATGAAGGATTAGAAAATTTATTTATTTATATAAACGAAAGTTCAGATCCGATTTTAATCAAAACTGCTTTGATGCATCTTGAGTTTGAAGCACTCCATCCTTTTCAAGACGGAAATGGAAGGATTGGACGCATGCTAATAACATTGCTTTTGTGGTCCACAGGGACAATCTCAGAACCTCACTTTTATATAAGTGGTTATTTGGAAGAACATAAAGATGAATATATTGATACAATGAGAGAAGTTTCGAAAAATAACAATTGGGACTCATGGTGTATATTTTTTTTAAATGCAATTGAAAAACAGGCAATTAAAAACTTAGAGATTGCAGAAAGGATAAAAAGTCTATATGAAGAAATGAAACCAATATTTTCAGATACATTGTCATCAAAATGGAGTGTTAATGCTTTAGATTATATTTTTACAAATCCTATTTTCAGAAACAATCGATTCACTTCGAAGAGTGGCATACCAGGACCAAGCGCAGCTAGATTTACTCGGATTTTGCTAGAAAAAGAATTAATAAGAACTATAGAAGAATCATCAGGTAGAAGACCAGCCCTATATGCTTTTGAACCCTTGTTAAAATTGGTCAGAGTCTAAAATACGCAAGCCCAGCGGCAAGCTGCCACGCCAAGCAGGGGCGGGCATTGCGGTGGGTGAGGAGGTGGGAATGTTTTTTAAGCCGGGCGTGTTTTTATTAAAATAAATTAATTGTTGCACTTTAGTGAAACTTTTGTAACTTTGTGTTTTGGAAAAGAATCGGAAACATAGAAGTGTTGTTTTTTACAAAGACTACTTTCAGGAATTCTTTGACAAACAAAACAAGAAGGTTAAAGTATCATGAGTAAAAATAAGAACATTAGCAGTCTTGAAGCGTTTAAAGACAAAAATTACGGCAAGCGCGGAAGTAAAGAACGCGAAGAACTTGAGTCGGGCTATGAAGCCTTTAAAATAGGTGTCTTAATTCATGATACCAGGCTTGAATTGGGAATGACCCAAGAACAACTTGCTGAAAAAGTAGGCACCACAAAGTCTTATATTTCTAAAATAGAAAACAACATCAAAGAAGCCCGTTTATCAACCCTTGAAAAAATCATTGAACTTGGTTTTGGTGGAAAGCTTGAGTTGAGCATTAAAATTTAATTATTTAAACGGTATTAGTTCATTGTTGCATTTTTTTAAAACCTATACTATATAATCTTGGGTTTTGAAATAAAAAAGTGAGCTATTTGTTAAAGTTGTTTAAGAATGCTTAATTGCGGGAAGAAACAATTAAAACTAATTAGAAACGATTGAAACCAATTATTAACTTTTGAGTATAAGACACATAATGTCTCATATATGCCCATATAGGTGTGAAATGGGATATGGAAGTCCGTATATGATTAAGTTGCCTTCATGCTTAGGGCGACACCTTACAAATAGTCAAAGCTGGAAAGCAAGCAAACAATAAAACAGTTCAGTAACTATTGTTACAGTAAAGAAACTTTTTAAGACTTACATTTGAAACTAATTAATTTAACACTAGAAATCAAAAAACATGAACAACATAAATGCAATCGGACTTGACAATGATAAGGCTAAACATTTAGCAGAAAAGTTAAACGAGCTATTGGCCAACTATTCAATTTTTTATCAAAATACAAGAGGTTATCATTGGAACATAAAAGGAGAAAAATTTTTTGAACTTCATTTGAAATTTGAAGAATTGTACAATGACTTATTATTAAAAATAGACGAAGTTGCTGAAAGAATTCTAACATTGGGACATACACCAAAACACAATTATGCTGACTATCGCACAACTTCAAAAATCAAGGAAAGTGTATTTGTAAGTGATGGATTAAAGGCAGTTGAAGATATTTTAGCTTCGTTTCAGACAATTATTATTCTACAAAGAGAACTTCTTACAATCGCTTCTGACGCAAATGACGAAGGAACAAATGCCTTAATGAGTGACTATATTCGCTTACAAGAGAAGTCGGTTTGGATGTACTCTTCATTTATGAATAAAGAGTTTTAAAAATCATGACAATAAAACTTTTAATCATTCTAGCTTTTGTACCATCCATGCTCGGGATAACTATTCAAAATGACCCGACAGGAAAAAACTTCAAGGCGCTTGTTGGTCAAAGTTGTAGAGAAATGACAGATGGTGGTTGTATGATTTATACTTATAGGAT
>JBIKPR010000112.1:0-5148 GCA_044357345.1 Bacteroidia bacterium | reverse complement strand
CTTTACCCATCATAATGATACCTCCTCTTGGTCCTCTTAAGGTTTTATGGGTAGTTGAAGTAACGATATGACAATGTTCAAGTGGGTTGTTTAATAAACCAGCAGCAATTAATCCTGCTGGATGTGAGATGTCAGCCAATAAAAGCGCACCGACACTATCAGCGATTTCCCGCAAAGTTTTGTAATCCCAATCTCTACTGTAAGAAGATGCACCACAAATAATTAATTTCGGCTGCTCTCTTTTAGCTATTTCGGCTATCTTACTGAAGTCTATTAAACCAGTTTCTTCTTCAACGCCATAGAAACTTGGTACATATAATTTACCTGAAAAGTTCACAGGTGATCCATGTGTTAAGTGTCCACCATGGCTTAGATCGAAACCTAAAATCTTATCACCAGCATTTAGGCAACCAAGCATTACCGCTGCATTGGCTTGGGCACCACTATGTGGTTGAACGTTTGCCCATTCGGCACCAAATAATAGTTTCAGTCTATCAATGGCAATCTGTTCAACTTGGTCTACAATCTCACAACCTCCATAATATCTTTTGCCGGGTAAACCCTCTGCATATTTATTGGTTAAAACGCTTCCCATTGCTTCCATAACTTGTTTGGAAACAAAGTTTTCAGATGCGATTAATTCAATGCCATGTTCTTGGCGTTCTTGCTCTAAATTAATTAGGTCGAATATTTGTGAATCTCTTTGCATGATATGAGGCACAAAGATATTTAAAGTTTTTAAATTACAATTCTTTTGTGATACCCATATATTATTAATATATTTGTTTTCTTGATTAAATTATACCATTATCGATTGAGGTTAATATTTTTTCTATTCATGTTTTTCGTGCAAAATTTATTTGCACAGGGGAATCGCTTGTCCATTCAAATTTTAGGGCCAAGTAAATTAAGTATTTGTGGTGTAAACGATACTTCATATTTTGAAGTGTACAATATATCTTCCGGAACAGTTACTTCAATTGTTTTAAAACTCAATCTACCGCCAGGTATTAAATATGTAAGAAATACAGTTTTGGGTGGAGGAGTAAGTGAAAGTAATATTTCTAATTTAAATCAACCTGAATTTACTGCTCCAAATCTGTTGATTGCAAAAAATTTTAAATTCAAATTGTTGTTATCTGCTGATTGTGATTTGATGGGCTATTTATCGAGCAGTATACCATTGATTCAGGCAAGAGCCAATTACACCGGTAATTATGATATTGGTTCATCAATACCTTTTCAAGTTCGTGTTCCTTCAGGGCAAATAGTATCAATTTTAAATTTATCTTATACTGGAGATATAGGCACAAAATTTACAAGAACAATAAATATCGGAAATTACGGTAAAGGACCATTAAGGGAGATAAAATTAAAGAGAATAAATGGGAAAGATATACAAACATATTTTGTAAATAAAGGGGCTAATTCGTTTAGTGGTGATACTGTGGTAAGTACTTTTGGAACTGCTTTTTTCAAGACAATTGGTAATTTAGATACATTTTTGGATCAGAATGAGACTTTTGTCGTTACAGATTCAAACGTAATTAAAGGTTGTAAACAATTAAATACAGCATATGAATTAACTTGGGGTTGTAATAAGAAATTCTGTCAAACAACTAAAACCAGTGGTTCAGCATCAATAAGCAACAAAAGTCCTGTTTTAAAAGCTATACCATACCCTGTTACCCCAACATGTTACAATAAAAACATTTTTAAATCAGAAATTCGATTTGTAAATACCGGCAATATGCTTGCTGTTAGCCCGCGGGTTTCAATATCATTAAATTACCCCTATGTGATGTCAACTTTTGACACCTCATCTATTAGGATTAAGGTTGGATATAAAGGAACGTACAGTAAAGTAAGTAAAGACAGCACAACTGCAACTTATAATTTGGGATATTACGGCTGTATTGGTTTATATCCAATCGGATTTTTTAGAATAAAATCTCCAGATTTGAAACCCAATGATACACTTTTTGTAACTTGGAGCACGGAAACTTGTACGGCACCTGTATGCTCAAATGCCTCTATGCTGGTTAATTGTTGGGCATATTATGCGGACTATAAAGATCAGTGTAAAAATCTAAAGAATGTACCTTGGGCTTGGGGAAAAGTATATGACCAACATTACATGACTTCTAGTTCATTTATTCCAACAGATTTAGTTAATGGGCAGAAAGGTGAATTTAGAACTTTGATTAGTTCAGCAAGTTTATTTCCAACAAGTTCTAGTGCTCGCTATTATGTAGAATTAGTATTACCAAAGGGTTTGGTTCATAGCAAGCTTAAAAAGGATTTATATTTTATTAATTCTGATTTAACCGCGAATTGGAATCCTGATAGTATTGTTCAAATTGGAGATACTTTAAGGGGCTATTTTCCACATCCAATCCCCATTTCACTAGCCAATGCTGAATTGGTATTTTATTTAACAGCAGATTGTTCTAAAACAGGTGCCAATGGCAATCAAACAATTAAATTGCAGATTAGGTATAATCCTGATAAAAATTGTAATCCCAAAGAATGGTTGTATTTAACTTGTCAAACGATGGCGGTTAAAATCCATTGTGTTAGCAATTGTGCCGGCGGTTTAAAATTTAGAAATTTCTCAGTTCAGAGAATTAATTTCGGGAAACCTGACAATAATAATGATGGGAAACCTGATAATACAGGAAAAATAGATACCCTTAAAGTTCGTGAAGAAAGATGCTTTGTTGGTGATACTATAATGGCTGTATATACTGGCACAGTGAAGAGAACATCTTCAATAATATCTTGGCGGTATAATTACATTGAATCAGATATTACCGGGGGTAAATTTTTAGATATTGTTGGAATACAATTATTGGTTTGGCGAAGAGGAATTACCCTATCGACCAATTGCACCCAAATTCGCAGGTACAAAACCATATCAGGAAACAATGCCACGTTTAAAATTCATCTTAGCACAGATTCCTTGTTATCATGTGTTTCGAGCTCCTATAGATACAATTCGGATGACAGCATAATTGTGAAAGTTAAGTATAAGGTAACTTCTAATATTGGCGGGGCAACCATGAATATTGCTTTCACAAACAGGTTTTATACCAGTAATATTGTTAATCCTACCAGCAATGCGAACAAGTTTCAGTGCGATACATTTAGTGGCCAGATGATCATGGCTGGTTATTATTTTACCACTTGTTGCGCCGATAATTATCAGTTAAACTCATGTGCCCAAGTGGCGGTGAATAATTACTATTATATGGGAATTGGTGCATGTTGTTCTAATTATGGGGGCAATAATTATTTTCCTTATGAATATAGAAATTTTGCCAGATTAAAAGAGGTTAGATTTTATATGCCGAGTGGCTTTACAATGAAGAAATCAATATTTGCCCAGTATCGAACTGCAGGGTCAAATAAAACCGCTTATGAGTTAAAAGATACAATTAGGCCAGTCAATGTTAACGCTTATCCTATTTCATATGATGTTAGAAAGTATTTTGTTGATTCGGCCAAAGGAATGGTCAATTATAGTGACGATGCATTTCATGGGTATTTTCAAGCATTTATAGAGCCTTCTTGTTCAATTCAATCTCAAGGCAAAATTCCAATTAAATATGATTTTATTTTTGAAAGGCTTAATACTTTAGGCTCAGGATATGATACGGTCTCAAGTGGCAATACCGATAATATAATTTACAATAAACCGGTAACTACCATAAAATCCGTTTTCCCTACAATTTATGCTTCACAAGACACAGCAGAATGGGAATTAGAGTATACCAACTATTCAGCTACATTCAGCAATACTAATGCTTGGTTTGCGCCTGATAATAGTGGGGCAGTTAAAGTAGTTCAAATTAAAGATGCAACGAGCGATACTTTAATGCCATCAAAAAATTTAATTTTTAAGCTGGGAACTATTCCATTCAATAAATCACGAAAGTTTAAAGTTAGAGCAATTTATAATAGCTGTAATAAAGACAGTGTAATTTTATATTCTGGTTGGAATTGTCAAACTTATCCTAATGATTTGGCATCATTTAATTGTTTGAAGGATAGAATTGCATTGTATATTGAGCCTCAAAACACTCAATTTCAAAGCACCATTACCGATTCGTCAAATGTGGTAGATTTATGCTCAAATACACCATATACTTTAACCATTGAAAATGCCGGATTAACCAAAGGTTATAATCCTAGAGCATATATAAATTTACCTATTGGTATGAGTGTTGTGCCGGGATCATGCTATCTAAAATACCCTCATAAGGGAAGTAAGACATCAATCCCCTTGCCAACCGTTAAAAGTGGAACAACTTACGAATGGAATTTAGGTGCACTAAATACAGCATTAAGTTTTGGCTTAAAAGGGGTAAATGACACCAATAAAAATAAAATAATAGTATACTTTAAAGTTAAGACTGATTGTAACTATTCGAGCGGAAATTATATTAGAGCAGGAGGGTCAGGCAACATTAAATGCGGAGATCCAGTTTTAAGTTATTCCTGTATTAGCAATCCTTTAAATATTAAGGGTGTTACCAGACCATATTATACACTTTTAAAAACCGAATCAGATTCAATTTTTCCTTGTGAAAAAAGCAGTAAACTAAAAGTAAAGATAATTAATTTAGGTCCAGCAAAAACAGGTAGCGAAGATAAATATCAAGTTGTTTTACTTCCGGGAATGACCTTCGATTCATCCTCTTTTAACAGTATTAATAATGGACCCAATAATACATTAACGAAAAGTAGAAATATTAATGGAGCTACAGAATTAGAATTCAGTTTGCCAAGTAATGTAGACCCGGGGGATAGCATGGCATTTGAATTTAAATATACAGCAGATGGAAGAAAATTGAATTGTGGGAATATAGATTTATATAGCCAAGCAGCAGTTAAACAAGAGGTATTATGTGTTTCAGACAATTCGAAATGTAAAATAAATGTAGTCACTGGAAATAGCCTATTAAAGGTTCCGGTTTTTAAAGGAGGAATTGTTTTCTTTGGGCTCAAAAGCAAACTATTATCTACAAGCTCAGATTCAGAATCATTAGACTTAAGCTACAGTATAAGAAATGTAGGTAATAAGATTGTTTCATCGAATCCAATTGTATTGAAATATGTATATGACCGCAATAATTCTGGAACTGC
>JBIKPR010000058.1:0-17700 GCA_044357345.1 Bacteroidia bacterium | reverse complement strand
GGACAAACCGCCATTAAAACTTCTGAAATCATTGACAAAGCCATGGGCGGGGTCTTGTTTATTGACGAGGCCTATGCATTAACCGAAGGTGGTGGCAGCGATTATGGCAAAGAAGCCATCGAAGCTTTATTGAAACGAATGGAAGACAACCGCGGTAAATTTATTGTTATCGCTGCTGGCTATACCCAAAACATGGAGCGTTTCTTAGAGGCAAACCCTGGATTAAAATCCCGTTTCGACCGAACTTTCCACTTCGAAGACTTTTCTCCAGAAGACCTATACAGCATCGCCATTCAGCAACTTGCCGACCACAACATCACCCCTGATGATGCGGCCAAAGCAAGGTTGCACGAATACATTGAATACATGCACAAAAAGCGTGATAAATTCTTTGGAAACGGTCGTGCCGTGCGCAAAGTAATTGAAGAAGCGGTGCGCAACCAACACCTGCGCTTAAGCGAATTGCCTAAAACAAAACGGACTCCGAAAGCCATTGGAACTATGATACTAGAAGATGTGGCTGAGTTTAAAGCAGATAATATACCGACTCAAAAAACCGGTATCGGATTCAAATAAAACATGTTTACACTAAACCCTTCCCTTCCTGCACTTATTTGTTTAAGTCTGCTCTTGCTATTTATTATTATCCAGTTGGTATATCCATTTGCGTACTATTTAAAATTAATAAAACACCCTAAGCAAGTTCTTCTTGAACAAAATTGGCAAGCCGTCAGCATTATTGTTTGTGCCCGCAGTGAGTTTCAAAACTTACAAACTTTAATTCCTACCCTTTTGGCCCTCGACTATCCAGAATTTGAAGTAATTATCGTTGATGATGCCTCATGGGATGGAAGCACACGCTATTTAGAAGAATTGCAAAAAACCGAGCCCCGTTTGAAAGCTGTCTTTGTTACCGAAGACATGAAAAAACAATATGTTGGTAAAAAACTAGCCTTATCACTGGGTTTAAAAGCAGCAAAAAACGAAATCATTTTGCTCTGTGATGCTGACTGTTTGCCTGCGAGCGATCAATGGATTAAATACATGGTGCAAGCCTACCATACAAATCCGAATATTGAAATTGTTTTGGGATACTCTCCATTTAATAAGTCGCCCAATTTTATAAACCTAGTTGCCCGCATGGAAAACACCTATACAGGTTTGTCTTATTTCTCTTATGCTTTAAATGCGGATCCTTACATGGGTGTGGGTAGAAATTTGAGCTATAAACGTGCATTGTTTTTCAAAAACAAAGGTTTTGCTAGCCATTTGCATATTGCTCCGGGCGACGACGACTTGTTTATAAACGAAGTAGCCAACAACAGCAATACAGCCATTTGTTGCCACCCCGACGCTTTTGTAATGACCAATGCTAAACTAAGTTTTGGCGAATGGTTCCAACAAAAAAAGAGACACAATTTTGCTGGCAAATACTACAAAAGAAGCCACCAATTAAAATTGGGTTTCTTTGCTTTTAGCCATGCAATGCTCTGGTTTGCCCTATGCGCTAACCTTATTTTTTTAAGCAGTTTTGGCTGGGCTTTATCGATGCTCGGATTGTATTGGTTGATTAAATGGCCATTGATGTTTTACGCATTCAAAAAACTAAAACAAACTGGCCTAGTTGTGTGGGTGCCTATATTTGATTTCTTATACTTGATTTACAATGTTTGTTTCGGATTCATTACATTATTTGGCAAACAAAGAAAATGGTAAGTACTGAAGAAATATTTCGTCAATTCCCGAAGCTGAGCGAACACCAAAAAGCGCAGTTTGAGCAATTGTATCCTTTGTATAAAGAATGGAATGAAAAAATCAATGTCATATCACGTAAAGACATTGATGAATTGTATACCCGACATGTACTACATGCCTTAAGTGTTGCAAAGTTTGCCGATTTCACTCAAGTACATTCTGTTTTAGATATTGGCACTGGTGGTGGATTTCCCGGTATTCCATTGGCTATTTTGTTTCCAGATATAGATTTTCATTTGGTGGATTCTATTGGGAAAAAAATCCAGGTGGTTGAAGCGGTTGCTGAGGCCTTAGATTTAAAAAACGTGAAAGCGGAACATGCCAGAGCCGAACAAATAACAGGCAAGTACGACGTAGTTACTTGCAGAGCGGTAACCCAATTGGTCGATTTCTATGGATGGATTAGTAAAAACCTAAAGCCTGATTCAGAAGTTATTTGTTTGAAGGGTGGCGATTTGGTGGATGAGATCTACAATTTCAAACAACGCTATCCAAAGAAAAAAGTATTTATTAGAAACATTTCTGAATTGTTTTCAGACGAATTCTTTGAAACCAAAAAAGTCTTAACAATCTTATAAACACAAAGCAATTAAAAACAAAAAAGCCATTGAAGTAAATCAATAGCTTTAAGTGTGTATTTATGTTGTTAAATTAATATAAATCGAGAAAATTCTCGCCACTAAAGGTCGTAATGCAAACACGGTGCATTGTAATGTGAATTTCATAAAGGGAATAAAATACTGTTGCAATTGCTTGCAACAGTATCAATTAATTAAAAACCTAATATGAATAAACTCCACTAATATTTTTATTCTTCTAAAGACAAAAGAAAATCCGCTGCAAGAAAAACTTGCAGTGGATATAACTTGAAAATTAACTACTCTATTTAAAAAGCGCACTTTATATCTTTATGCTTTAGAAGCGGTATTTCAGAGAACGGTTTGTAATAAGTCATAGGGTTTTAGAAAAGCCTTTGTCAAACTTGCGAATGACAAAGGCTAAATCTTGAAAATCAACGAACGCACTATGAATATCTACACTTTATATCTTTTAAAACTGCCCTCAACCAGTAGGGTCAAAGACAGTTTTAGTTTTCGAATTCATTTAAGTGAACAATGCTTTGAAAAGTCCGCTACCAATCTTTCGAATGGCAGCGGATTAATCTTGAAAATCTACAAACGCATTATGAATGTCTTCACTTAATATCTTGTTTTCCTTTTTCAAGGATAATGTCAGAGAACTGAGGTGTAGAAAAGCTGTCTGGCTTTAAGATACCGTTACCAAGTTTACACTTGGCAACGGTCTAATCTTGAAAATCAACAAACGCACTATGAATATCTACACTTTATATCTTTAAGAACAGCCGACAACCAGTAAGGTCGAAGACAGTTCTATTTTTTCTTTTATTCCGCCATTGCCATACCGACGCCCTCCGAAATTGGCTTAGCAATTTCGCTTTTAATCATCCCCTTCTTCATAGTGGTATGACCAAGTGATACTTGTCTGCTTTGAGAAAAGGCCAAAAATGGCGCAAAACAAAAAGCCAACATTAAAATGAACAATACCATCGATTTAATAAAACCTTCTTTGGTTTGTTGTGATTCGTCTAGATTGCTGATATTTAACATATTATTATAAGTTTTTTTACTTAGTGTGCAATAAATCTTATTTTTTTCATTGCCCTATAACCAAATATACAACCCGAATGATTCAGAAAATACTTTAGAAAGGAATTTGTCAAAAAACCTACACATTTTTTTTAAAATATTACACAATTCACTGATATTCAAATAAATAATTTTACCATAAAAATACATATTTTTATCATAATTGACCCAAAAACCCCAGTTTTATTGAAATTCGGATTCAGGAAACACCCAAAACCTGCGTGAAGCAACTTTATCGTTTTCTTTCAGAACAAGATCTAAAATAGCACGAAAACAAAATAACACAAAAACCTATTAATCAATAAATTAGAACACAAAATACCTATTTATTCAAACAAAAATCAAAAAACATAAAATATATAATTTTCAAACAATAAAAAAGCCGATGCAGAAGCATCGGCTTTTTCCATAGTTGATTTTAAAGTCTAGTGAACCGCAAAAATTGGATAAACGGCCATGTAAACCAAAGCACCTGCTATGTATCCTATCAAAGCCAACCAAGATATTTTCTTCAAATACCAAATAAAGTCTATTTTTTCCATTCCCATAACAGCTACACCTGCGGCAGATCCAATTATTAAACAGCTACCGCCTGTTCCCGCAGCATAGGCTATAAATTCCCATATTTTTGAATCTAGTGGAAAATCTGCCAAGGGATACATCTTCATGGTTGCGGCAACAATAGGCACGTTATCAATTACTGCTGAGAGCAATCCTATAGTTATAGCAATTAAGTCCCTATTGCCAATCGTTTTATCCATCCAGGCAGCTAAATCAGCTAAAACGCCTGTGCCTTGTAAACTTGCAATACCTAATAGTATACCAAGAAAGAACAATACGCTTGAAACATCAATTTTTGATAAAGCATGAATCGCAGAATAAGGTTTCTTCTCCTCTTCAGTTTTGTCGATATGCAACAATTCAGATACCACCCACAAAACGGCTAACCCGAAAAGCATTCCTAAATAAGGTGGTAAATGGGTTGCTGTTTTAAAAACGGGAACAAACACCAATGCGCCAATACCCAATATTAACATCAACAAGCTTCCCTTAACTCTTTCTTCTTTCTCAGCCTTGACGTGGTCATAGGCATCTCGTTTTACATCGCCTTTCAATCTGAAGCCTACCACTATCAAAGGAACGATCATACAAACCAGTGAAGGCAAAAACAATGTTTTCATAATGTTGGCGCTGCTGATTTGCCCTCCTATCCACAACATGGTTGTGGTAACGTCGCCGATAGGCGACCATGCACCACCTGCATTGGCGGCAATTACCACCATACCAGCAAAAAACAAACGTTGCTCTTTATCGTGTACCAATTTCCTCAACAAAGAAACCATAACGATTGCTGTTGTTAAATTGTCTAATACAGAGGATAAGAAAAAAGTTATTATGGAAATAATCCACAACAATTTACGTGCATTCGTGGTGGTAATTCTATTGGTTATAATTTTAAATCCTTGATGCGCGTCAATAAGTTCTACAATGGTCATTGCACCAAGCAAGAAAAATAAAATCTGGGCGATTGAAGCCAGTTCCAAATTCAATTCACTGCTAATGTGGTCGATATGTTGGTGGTCGACCAAGGCCCAAACGGCCCACATTAAAGCACCTAACAACAAGGCTGGTGCTGTTTTGTTGATTTTTAAAGGATGTTCAAAAGCTATAGCAGCATAGCCAAGAACGAATATCGCAATAAGTATGAGTTCCATATTGCATGCAATATTACGGCGAATATTGTTTCTAAATAAATAAAAACTACAAAAATAAAACCTTGAAGCTTAAGCTCTTTTATAAACAGGAACGGTGCTGCAAGGTTCCCCATACATAATAGATTTAACGATAGGTGTTAACTTTTCTGTTAAATACACGTAGGCACTTACCGGCACCGGCTTCTTGCTACAACCTTTTACCACCACCCTTTGGTCTCTATATTCCTCAAAGTTAATGGCATCGATTTCATTTTTAAACAATGAAAAATCCAATAAATCCAAGCCTCCAAAAACAAACGATTTGGCCACCCCAGACAACTTATTGGCCACCAACATATAAGCCCAAGTTGGAACAATCGCATCGGCACTGCAAACGATGGCCACATGTTTACCGCTGTATTTTGTCCAATCGTTGGTTTTTATAAAATCGCGAAAATCCTTTTCTTTAAGCATCAAACCCATAAACAACTGCTCCTTGATGTCGTATATTACCCGAGGTGTTTCGTCGTAAAACGTTTCCAAATCGATGGTGGCAAGTCCGCTTTGTGATACTTTATTAATTATGGTGTCCATTGGTCTTACAAAATTAATCAAACCTTTGATAAAGCGTTAATTAATTTTTCTTATAACACCATAAAGGCCTAGTAATTTTCGTTACTTTTGCAGCTTACAGCAAGCAGGCACATGAAACCAGTAAAAGTTTTATTATTTATTCTATTAACCTTGTGTTCCCTCGGCTTGGCTTCTAAGTTTTTAGCTAAGCTTTCTTTTAGTATTGCAGGTGAGAAAGTTCAAGCACTTTCAGATTTCACCCAAAAATATACTGAGAAGCCAGATTCCACCGCCTATTTCGCTCAACTTCAAAAAATCGAAGAATCAAAATCTTTGCAAGAACGCAAAGAGGCCATACTAAAAAAACCAAGCCGTTCCACCGCCGATACATTGGTTTTGATGCAAGTTGAGGCGCTTGAGAGTCCTGCAAAATTTTACTTTGCCAACGAAAACCGTGCGCCTATGGATAGGTTTTTCGATGAACTCAACAAAGTTAAAAGCGACAACACCAGTTTGCGCATCATCCATTACGGTGACTCACAAATTGAAATGGACCGCATTAGTTCATACATCCGCGAACAACTTCAACGCAGCTACGGTGGCAGTGGCATGGGTCTTTTGCCCGCTATGGAAGTAACGCCTAAATACACGGTTGCTGTTCAGTCTGTTGGTTCTTGGAACCGACGTCTAACTTTCGGTGGTGGTGAAAACAGAGCCAAACACAACCGCTACGGACCCATGGCTTATTTCTGTAAAAAAGAAAGTGAAGTAGCCAGTGTTGTAATCACCGCCCGTGAAAATACCAGCCATAAAAACAAACATTTCACCCGTTGCAAAGTGATCATTGGGGCAATTGACCGTCCTTTAGAAATTACTTCGGCAGTGAACGGAAAAACAGGTGAAGTTAAAACCTTACAGGCTTCTTCAGCTGAGCAAATGGTCGAATTTTCAGCCGATAGTGCTGAAGGCCAAATCGGTTTAAAGTTTGTTGGTGCCAATGCCGATATTCTTGGAATTTCTTTAGATGGAAATTCTGGAATCAGTTTGGACAACATTCCAATGCGCGGTTGCTCTGGAACCATTTTCAGACGCATCAATTCGGAGACATTGCGCAAGACCTACCAAATGTTGGATGTGAAAGTTTTAATCCTTCAATTTGGCGGTAACGCGCTTCCTGGAATGAGCAGCAAATCAAGCGCTGATGCCTATGGCAAAAAATTCTTTGATGAAATCAGATATTTAAAATCCATTGATCCAGAACTCATTGTTTTTGTTATTGGCCCTGCTGACATGAGCGTCAAAATAAACGGCAGTTTCCAAACCCATCAACAACTCACCAATGTGCGCGATGCATTAAAAAAAGCAACACTCGACAACGGTGGCATTTTTTGGGATATGTACGAAGCCATGGGTGGCAGTGGCAGCATGGTGCAATGGGTCAAATCAAAACCAGCTCTAGGTTCTCCCGATTACATACACTTCAGTCAAAAAGGTGCCGTTAAAATATCCGAGATTTTCTATCAATCGCTGATGAAAGAATATGAGATGTACCTTTTAAGAAAAAAAATACAAAACTGAGGTCTTGAGGAGAATATTCACATATCTGATTTTATGTTATGCAAGCATTAGCGGCCTGCATGCACAAGATGGTGCTGTGAACATCAGCCAATACCCATTTGTAAATTACAGTCTTAACCAAGTTGAGTTTTTCAATGACAGCATGGATTTTTACGGTTTTTACCGCAAACTCGATGCATTAATCACCACAGGTAAAGGCAAAATAAATATTGTACATTTTGGAGGTTCCCATGTTCAAGCCGATGTTTGGTCAGGTAGAATGCGCGAGAACTTCAACCAATTTATCAATCAAAAACAAGCGGCCAGGGGTTGGGTGTATCCATTTAAAATGGGCTTTACCAAAAACAACAACCCAGGCAACTATACCTTTAATTTCACTGGAAAATGGGATGGCTGCAGAGCAGTAAACAGTTCTTGTGGCGGTGAAATTGGCATGAATGCGTTAAAGACCAACACGTACGATTCTGGTGCCACATTTACCATTACCATGGGGCAAACGGGTAAAACCGAATATTGGTTCGACCGCATCAAAGTGTTTTACGACCAGCACCATCAAAGTTTTGAACTTGGCTTAGATTCTCCATACAGCGCCAAACAAATCATCGTCAACAAAAACGGTGGTTATACCGAATTCATTTTTGAACAACCGATGAAACAAGTAAGTTTCAAATGCCTCAAAACAGATTCCATTCAAAACATATTTACTTTATTTGGTTTGTTCTGTGACCTTGATGCTCCGGGGATAAACTACAATGCCATCGGTGCCAATGGCGCTTCAGTTCCAACCTACTTAAAATGTTCTTTAATGGAACAACAGCTTGCTGCCATTAAACCCGATTTGGTTATATTTTCGGTAGGGATTAACGATGCCTTCGATCCTAATTTTTGTCAAGCTTGTTACGAGAACAATTACCGCAACTGGTTGGCCATTGTCAAAAAAGTGGCCCCCAATGCAGCTATATTGTTCACCACCAATACCGACAGTTACAAAAAAGGCCGCAAAGGCAAATACTTTCAAAACGTTACCGGATTGGAAGTCAAATCAGCCATGCGCAACCTCTCCTACCAATACAATACTGGGGTATGGGACCTGTTCTCCATAATGGGTGGATTGGGCAGCATAGAATTTTGGATTAACAACCAAATGGCTGCGCGCGACCATGTGCACCTTTCAAATTCAGGATATAGACTTTTAGGCGATTTAATGTTTAACGCCTTTATACGCAAATACGAAGATTATTTAAAAACCCCAATTGCACACTTGAAACATGAATGAGATATTGACGCAAGAACTCCGCAATTTTTTCCTATTCTCTCCTGAACACTTGCTTATATTCACAGAGATAAGTTTTTGGATTTTTTATACGGTTGTATACGCCATTTTTACGGTGATACACAAGCAGTACAACTTGAAAAACTTATTCTTGTTTTTAGTTAGTATATTTTTTTATTATAAAACATCTGGATTCTTTTTCTTGCTGCTCTTGTTCACCATAGGCAATGAATTTGCAGTCGCCCAACTCATACACAATTCTCAGAATGAATTAAAGCGAAAAGCTTTCTTGATTTACAGTGTGGTGATTAACCTAGGTCTGCTTAGTTTTTTCAAATACGCGTATTTCTTTACCGATTCGTACAACCAAATCTTTCATACCGACAACAAAGTATTTAATTTTTTCGCCCATTGGAGCAATGGTTTCATAGGCACGCATTTCGATATTGACAACATTCTATTGCCTGTAGGTATTTCATTTTACACCTTCCATACCTTAAGCTATACCATCGATGTGTATAGACGAAAAATGCCTGCGGTTAAGAACTTCTACGACTTTGGTTTTTACGTTTCATTCTTTCCTGTACTTTTGGCTGGACCAATTGTAAAGGCGAAAGATTTCATTCCCCAAATAAGAACCCCATTCAATTTAAACAAATACCAATTCGGTTTGGCCGTGTTTATGATTTTAAATGGATTGTTCAAGAAAATGGTGGTTGGCGATTATATAGCCGTCAACTTTATTGACCGTATTTTTGGCAACCCATTGTTGTTTTCTGGGCTTGAAAACCTATTGGCAGTAATTGGCTATTCGCTTCAAGTGTATCTAGATTTTTCTGGTTATACCGACATAGCCATTGGCATTTCTATGCTGATGGGTTACCGCATTAAAACAAACTTTAACTCACCATACAAAGCGACCCACGTGGGCGAGTTTTGGAAACGTTGGCACATCTCATTATCTACTTGGCTGCAAGAATACCTTTACATTCCATTAGGAGGCAACAGACGCGGCAGTATTGCATCGTATACCATCATAGCGGTACTTAGTGTATTCATCGCACTGATGCTAGACGCTACTTGGATATTGTGGGTTGTTGGGTCTATCGCCTTCGTCTTATTGGTGCTTTCATTTGTTTCAGAAAAAGTGAAACACGCAGTTAATACCAATATCAATTTAATGATAACCATGTTGCTTGGCGGCTTGTGGCACGGCGCAACCTTGAACTTCATTATTTGGGGTGGATTGAACGGACTAGGCTTGGTGGTGTCTAAGTTTTGGAGGAAGATTAGTCCCTACGAAAAAATCAAAACCCTTCCTGTTCATTTCTGGAAAGTGTTGATTACGTTTTCATTCATCACCTTTACCCGTATTTATTTTAGGGCAGAAGACATGAACCAAGCCAATGAGGTTATCGACAAAATAGTTGGTGACTTAAACTTCAATATCCTCCCTGAGATTCTAATCAATTTCAAAGAAGTATTCTTGTTAATGGCCTTGGCATTTGTTGTGCATTGGTTGCCCAACCGCACCAAATGGCAGTACAAAAAACAATTTATCAAATCGCCAGTTTGGGCCAAAGTTACCATGACCATATTAACCGTTATTTTCATTTACCAAACCATGGCCAGTGAAATGAAACCGTTTATTTATTTTCAGTTCTAACAATAACAAGAAAGTTAACTTTATATCATATCTATATTTATAAAATCACTTTCAATATGTACAATGCAAGAAAAAAAGTAAACTACATAAGTTATGGTATTACAAAAACCGGTGGATACCGACATGAGTATTTTCTTTACAAATCTATTCTGCAGTATTTAGGAACTGAACATTCCTCAGGCAAAATGTTTCGCAAGCATAAATTATTCTATAACATCATTGCATATTTTGAATTATTGGTTTGGGCATTTCGACGCAGCAATGCAGACATTAACATAGTAACGGCAAGAACCGGCATATCGGCGATCATTAGAAATTGGTTTAACAAAAAAGATGTTTGGATAGTTTTACACAACTATGACCCGAATGATGGCAAATCATCCTTGTTAAAATGGTATTATAAATTACTTTTTATTTTGCTTAAAATGGCCAAGCACAATCGATTTAAAATCATTTGTGTTGCTCCATTTTTTCTAAACTTATTCAAAAACGAAATCGGCATTAAAAACACCTTTCTTTTTCCGAATTTATTTGACATCTCTTACTATAAAGAATTTCAAAAATCAGAAAAAAACAAATGGGTGCATCTTGGTCAGTTTAGCAGCAAAAACGATTCAAAAATACCAGTGCTGGCCAAACGCTTACATGAGATAGGCTTTTATTGTTTTTACAGCACTTTAAATCCGAAAGAAGCTACATCAGTAAATGGCGAATACGACATTTTGTATTTCGATTCCTTTGATGACTATTTAAATAAAATGTCACTTTGCATTTGCACTTTGGCATTAACTAGAATTAATGAGGGATGGCCTAGACTAAGTCATGAAAGCATTTTAGTTGGGACACCTATTATTGGATATGCAAATGGCGGTTTGGGCGACTTACTAAAAGAAAGCAAAAGCATGGTAGTCAATTCGGTTGACGAAGTTTACGAATGCATTATCCAAAATCTTTTTGTACAGCCAAGCAGTAGTTTTACCGAGAAATACGACCTAAAAAATTTCGCAAAATACACCATTCAAATATGCCCGAACTAGTTTCCATATTGATGCCTGTATTTAATGCAGAGAGAACGGTTGCCAAAGCAATTGAATCGTGTTTGGCACAAAGCTATTTGAGCATTGAAATTATTGTTTTAGACAATGGCTCTAGCGACCAGAGTGCTGAAATTATAAAATCAATTCCTGACTCTAGAATTCGATTAATTGAAAGTGAAACCAATATTGGCATTGCTGCGGGAAGAAACCGTTTATTAAAAGAAGCCAAAGGCAGTTTTATCGCTTGGCTAGATGCCGATGATGAGATGCTGGAGAACCGCATTGAAAAGCAATTCGCATATTTTTCCGACTACCCCGAACTAGACCTAATTGGCACTTGGATTTATGTAGAACAAAATCAAATAAAAAAAGCGCCTTTAAGTCACTCAGCCATCAGCGCGGCGTTGTGGTTTAAAAACTGCATGTATCAGCCAAGCATAATGAGCCGCAACTTCTACCAGAATGAAAACATTTTCTATGATGAAACTTATGCAAATACTTTAGAAGATTATGAATTGTGGTACCGCTTGAAAGATAAAAAGAAATTCGCCAATATTGATTGTCCACTTTCGCTGTACAAACTAAGCAATGCGGAGGAATTGAAAGCAAAAAAAACCTTGGGAAAATTCGAGGAAAATGTAGACCGTTTATGGTCTGTAAAATGGAAAGAGATTTCAACGCCAATTGACGAGAATGACAAAAAACTTTTTCAGCATTTCCTGTACAATAACGAAGGCTTGTCAGCTCAAGAAATCGTTTCTTTATTAAAGACTTTGCAAATTATTGAGAACCAATTTAAGCGCGGAAACTACAGTTTAATTTGCGCCTTTCACCGTCTTCGAATCTGGCGCAATGCCAATGCATTTGGCAAGTTAACAAACCTTTCTTTGCTGCTGAATATTTTTCAATATCCAAGCATTCAGACACTGCATTTACGCTAGTTAAGCCAATTGCTTTAAAGCCAATTCGGAAATTGATTTTCCAATAGCCAAAGAGCTGGTAGCTGCAGGGCTCGGGGCATTCAATACATGCACTTGACCCGGCAATTCTTTGATGTAAAAATCGTCGATCAAACCACCATCTTTATCGCAAGCCTGGGCACGCACACCTGCACCACCGGGCACAAGGTCGGATGACTGAATACCTGGCATTAACTTTTGCAAAGCATGGGTAAATGCACCCTTGTTGAAAGAACGGTACATTTCGCCAAAACCAGTTTTCCAATATTTCTTTGCCACTTTAATAAAACCACTCCAGGTAAGCGATTCAAACAATTCGGGTAAATTGATTTTTGATTTTGTATAACCTTCGCGGGCAAAAGCCAATACAGCATTCGGACCAGCTTCAATTTCCCCATCAATGCGGCGGGTAAAGTGCACCCCAAGAAAAGGGAAATTCGGATCAGGCACTGGATAAATCAAATGATTCACCATGCTGCGTTTGTCTTTGCGCAATGAATAATACTCACCCCTAAAAGGAATGATCTTAACTTCTAAATCAGGAATGGTAAACGATGCGATTTTATCGGAATACAAGCCAGCGCAATTCACCATTAAACGAGAAGAAATGGTGGCTGCATCGGTTTTTATCTCAACACCATCTGTAACACTTTTAACCCCTGAAACTTTGGTGTTAAATTTAATTTCACCACCTAAACTTTTAAATACTTCAGCGTATTTTTCTGTCACCACTTTATAGTCAACTATACCTGTTTGCGGAACCACAATACCGCGAACTCCATAGGTTTCTGGCTCTATGGCTTTAATTTCAGAAGAATCAATGTAGCGCAGACCTTCTAAGCCATTTTCAATTCCACGATTGTAGATATTATCAAGAGCCGTTAATTCACTTTCAGAAGTAGCGACAATAATTTTACCACAAAGCTCGTAAGGGATATTTTGTTCCTTACAAAAAGTTATGAGTTGGTGGTATCCATCCATACAATTCTTGGCTTTTAAACTGCCTGGTTTGTAGTATATACCACTGTGAATTACCCCACTGTTATTGCCCGTTTGGTGGGCGGCTACTTTACTTTCTTTTTCTAAGACCAAGACATTTAAACTTGGTTTTGCTTTCTTCAATTGAAGCGCGGTTGCTAGTCCCACGATACCTGCTCCAATTACCACAACATCATATTTCATTTACGGATTCGTATTGTTTTTATCAATTAATTTTTGTTCAAGAATTTCTATTCGGTTTCCCAACTCCTTAATGAGTTTGCTTTTTCTTTTGGAGTGTCTGCTGATAGGCCAAATGAGGATTAAAGTAAAACTCAAACCCAACATAAAACAAATCACAAACAACAATACCAAGGGTGCACTGCCAGCCCAAAACCAAAGTTTCACTGGCGTATCGGTGCTATTTTGTACAGAGAAAACAACAATCAAGAGCAGTATTGCCATTGAAAGGAGAATTTTCCATCCATAGTTTGCAGGCTTATCGGATATTTCCATGATGTAGGGCAAATGTACGAATTTTTATATTGAGTAAACTGATTAGACTCAGTTGAAGAGATAGCCAAAGCGAACGCTGGCAGAACCCACAATTGGCAAATCGTTTGAAGCTTGTAAAAACCCATACATAAATGGATCTTGAACAGGGCTATAGGTTTCTTGTCTATACACCGTTAAGGTATTGGTTTTAGTTTTGATAAAATAACCCAAGCCTGCGACAAAATCTAGCGAAAAGCGTTGGTGCAATACAAACTGACGGCCAATGCTTAAGCTCGGAATAAAAAAATTGGTGCTGACATTGTTTTTCAAAACCGATTTATTTCCTAATGGATCATATAAAGTCAGGTATTCATAATAATTGGCATATCCAATTTTAAGCGCAGGCATAATAAAGAAAGCTGAATTGGGGTGCAGTGCTTCTTCCGAGTATTTATGTATATATTTTCTATAGCCCAATTGCCCAGTGAATCCTTTCGGTTTGTCTTGGTCTTTGGCAAATAAACCGAGGCCTTCTATACTGACTTCAAAACCAGGCATTTTCTTAGTGCCGCCCTCCCAGGCCAAGTTGAGCCGTCCGCCGATCATAGGGAAGAGGTTTGCTTTAAAAATGTTTCTGTAGAAAACTTGAATCTCCGCGCTTGAATCGACTATACTGTCCTGAGCATTTGAATTATAAACAAAGGCCATGAAGAGAGACAAAATGAGAGGTCTTGCGTTCATGAAACAAAACTAATAAAAAAGATTGAAATATTTTCGTCTCAAGGGTGTTCTTCCTCACCCTTGAGTTTGATGTTATTCGTCTCAAGGGTGTTTTCCTTCACCCTTGAGCTCGGTAACGAGATGCTAATTAGTTTTCGTCTCAAGGGTGTTTTCCTTCACCCTTGAGTTCGCAACCGAAATGTTACTACTGAGATTTCGTTAACATAAGTATGGGGTGAAAAACACCCCATACACAGCATTTCGTTGACGATTACTTTGGGGTGGAAAACACCCCAAAGACGATATTGTCTCAAGGGTGTTCTTCCTAACCCTTGAGCTCGGTATCGAGATGATAATATAGCCGAATAGTATAGGGTGAAAAACACCCCATACACAGCATCTCGTTGGCGATTACTTTGGGGTGGAAAACACCCCAAAGACGATATTGTCTCAAGGGTGTTTGCCCTCACCCTTGAGTTCGTTATCGAAATGACTTTACACATCAAATACCTTGAGAAACTCAAAATCTTGTTTCTCGCCTTCATGGAATTTAGCTGAACTCCACTTATAGTCTAAAAGAGTATCTGCTAATTTCCATTTCCCAGCCAAAGGATTATTGTGAATGTATTCCAGCTTAACATGGAATTTACCAGGATACTTTAATTCAACCCAAAATGGATTACTTTCCCAAATTTGATACATTCTATCTTTTAGGTCAGACCTAAAATCTTTCAATCTATAAGTAGAATCTTTGCTCATAATATTGAGGAAACTTTGAGCAGTGTATTTCAAAAAGTCTCTTTGAAAACTTGATTTAGTATCATTTCTCAATCGCATGATAACATGTATATGATTTGGCATTATTACAAACCCATAAAATTCGCAACGTTCAATACTAAAATGCCTGAAACTATTAACTATTATCAATTTGAAATCATCGTTATCTAAAAGTCTCTGCCACCTTAAAATAGTGGCGGTAAAAAAATACACATTGTCATAGTTTACATAGGTCATACCCAAAGTTAAAAAATGAATTTAAAATTTCAAAACGTTATTTTGTCTCAAGGGTGTTTTCCCTTACACTTAATCTCAAAAAATAAATAATTATAAGGATTCGTCTCAAGGGTGTTTGCTCCTCACCCTTGAGCTCGATATCGAGATGACCCTATGGATTTCTACATCATTTTCCTTTGGGGTGGAAAACACCCCAAAGACAGTATTGTCTCAAGGGTGTTTCCTTACCCTTGAGTTTGGTATCGAAATAACTATAAACATTCATCTCTCGCGATTAACTTTGGGGTGGAAAACACCCGACAGACAGCATTCCGCTCTTGCGATTTCCTAAGGGGTAAAAAACACCCCTTAGACGTCATTTGGTTGACGATTACTATGGGGTGGAAAACACCCCACCGCGAAGCAGCACCGAAGGTATACACATAATTAAATATGCTTGCTCACCATAAAGACCGGATTCCTGCAAGCGTATTCTTCAACACAACGTTTTTGTTTGTCAAGTAAACTTTCAGATTTAACATTGCTTAATACAAAGCCTGACTTCTCAAAATAAGTAGGTATTTCAGTCACCACATATACAGAATCCAAGCTGTGTTTTTGCAACAAAGCCTTAACGATATCAATTCCAATACCGGCCCCGCGGTAATCTTCCAATACACCAAGTGAACACAATTCAAACACACCATCCTCATATTCTCTAACTCTACCTGCAGCTATTAATTCTCCTTTGTCTTTACAAACAAAAAACTCAGAATAATGCACCTCTTCCATGTCGAGATTCAAAGTCTCCAAGAGTTCCATAATGTCAGGCAAATCGGTGTTTAAGGCAGGAAGTATTTTATTGTTCACGGTTTGTAAATAAGCTGCAAAGATACTTGAATTTACAAGATCCAATTTTATCATTAATAAAAAAAAACGCCAGCATGCTAGCGTTTTAAAATATTTACTACTATGATTTACTTCAACAAGTAACCGAGTTTAAACTGTATATTGCCTGTTAAAGGAAAACTCTGGGTGCCTATTTGAAATCCGTAACGCGATTTTTCATAATACTCGTAGGCATTTTCACCAGGATTTCGATCGAAATAATAACTGCTCAAATAAAAGTAATTGTCTTCTATTTGACGGGTGTAAGTTCCATATCCAAGCCCTGCGCTGATGTCAAAAGAAATGCGGTTAGCGAATACATACTGCCTTCCAAAATTCAAGGTAAACATAAAGAAATTTGTGTTTGCTTTTTTCACATCAATTAAATCATAATCAGAGGTAACTGGATTATATCTATAATTATCGTATGAGTGCCATGTGCTACCTGCTGAAATGGTGGGTTGAAAGTAAGAACCATTCATCATGTGCGAATAACGGTCTGAGCGGCTTTTCATGTCAGGCAAACGGTACATACGGATACCTGCATTAACCACTGCACCAACTGGTGTGTACTTGCCAAATCGTCTTCCAACACCGATGGCATTTATGCCTAATTCATAGCTCAAACCAGGCCTTATAGATTTCTCCATATTCAAATGGATGCGGTCGCCCATGGGCGATAAGAAATTAAACTTAATGTTGTAATTGTGGTTGTCGGCATAAGCTGATTTATCATTCAGTGGGTCTGCAAAGGTTTGCACCAAACCAGAAGCAAAAACGATTTTAAGAATGTCTGTTTTTTCCAAAACCAAAACAATGTCATTAGGGTTTACAAGCGGTTTGTATTTTACCTCGTCTAATCCAACTTCGGTAACCTTACCCAAAACAACTTCTTTGTTTTTCTTGTAAATCGTGTCACTCACAGTTTGCGAATAGGCCGATAGCCCAATCATCAATCCTAGTGCTAAAAATAAATTCTTCATTATATTTTTTGTTTGTTTCATACAAATATAAACTATTTCCGGCAAAAGCAAAAAAAGGGAGCAAACTGCGTTTGCTCCCTTTTACTATATTATAAAAGACTGTCTTAGTAGCCCATTCCACCCATATCAGGTGCGCCATGGCTGTGTGCAGCATCTTTTTCTTTGATGTCAACCAAAGCACATTCAGTGGTTAAGATCATACCAGCTACAGAAGCTGCATTTTCTAAAGCCACACGGCTTACTTTAGTTGGATCGATAACACCTGAAGCGATTAGGTTTTCGTATTGCTCAGTGCGGGCATTGTAACCGAAGTCATCTTTACCTTCTTTCACTTTTTGAACAATAATAGAACCTTCACCACCAGCGTTTGCAATGATTTGACGCAATGGCTCTTCTAGTGCACGTTTAACGATAATGATACCAGTTGCTTCATCTTCGTTT
>JBIKPR010000111.1:0-5416 GCA_044357345.1 Bacteroidia bacterium | reverse complement strand
GCCAATCCATCTAAATTAATTCGCGAACTTCCAGAACTACATGAAGAAGCATTTTCGAAAATTGATTGTTTGGAATGTGGCAATTGTTGTAAAAACCACAGCCCTACATTTAAGGCAACAGATATAAAGAGAATTAGCAAGTATTTGGGATTAAAAGAAGCCGACTTTGTAGACACTTACTTGAAACTGGATGATGAAAATGATTTTGTTGTTAAACAATCACCTTGTGCTTTTTTAAATGAAGACAATTCATGTCATATATATGATGTTCGTCCCTCAGATTGTTCTCGTTATCCCTATAGCGACGAAGATGTTTTTATTAAACGCAAGGCACTAACAATGGCGAATTCAATGGTTTGTCCAGCTGTTTTCCATATTCTAGAAAAAATATCCGCGATTGATTAACTTTGCAGCAATGAAAATTGACTGCCATGCGCATATAATGCCAGCCAAGTGGCCAGATTTAAAATACAAATTTGGTTATGGAGGATTTATACATTTAGTACACGACGAAAAAACCAAAACCGCAGATATGATGCGCGATGACGGAAAGTTTTTCAGAAAAGTCGAGGAAAATTGTTTCAATCCTGAGGCAATACTTTGGGATATGTCAGCAAATAACGTAGACAAAATGGTTTTGTGTACCGTGCCAGTATTGTTTAACTATTGGGCTAAGCCAAAAGATGCAGCTTGGTGGGCCACGTTTCTTAATGAGCATATTGCAGAAGTTCAAAACAATTATTCAGATAAATTTATTGCCTTAGGCACCTTGCCGATGCAAGATATAGAGCTATCAATATTGGAATTGCAGAGATTGAAAAGTATGGGTGTTAGAGGTGTTCAAATAGGCTCTAATATTAACAAAGTTAATTTGGATGACGAACGTTTCTTGCCTTTGTATGAAGCTATGGAAAGCTTGGATATGGCTTTGTTTGTGCACCCTTGGGAAATGATGGGAGAAGAGTATACCCAAAAGTTTTGGTTGCCTTGGTTGGTTGGTATGCCTGCTGAAACCAGTCGTGCCATTTGCAGTATGATATTTGGCGGCGTATTTGATAAATATCCAAACCTTCGCGTCATGTTTGCGCATGCTGGGGGCTCTTTCCCTTTTACAATTGGACGTATTGCTCATGGTTGGGCGGTTAGACCAGATTTGGTTAATTTGAATGACGTTAGAAATCCAAAAGATTACATAGGGAAGTTTTGGGTAGATGGAATCACCCATGATCAAAAATCATTTGAGTATTTATTGGATTTATTTGGTGCAGATAAGATTTGTTATGGTACTGATTATCCTTTCCCATTGGGTGATTTAGAACACGGGAAGTTCATTGAAGAGAATCCAAGAATATCGGATAGCGATAAAACTAAAATTTTCAGCGAATCGGTTAAAACCTTTTTAAAATTATAAGTATCAAAGAAAGCATACTCATATCGAGCAGTTCGAATACAAGGTTTAAGTTTCTTCAAAGTCTGGAGAAATCAAAAACACGAAAACAACTTAGCTTAACTGCTGTAGAGGGGGTAAAAGAAATTGAGATGGCCTTAGAGTCTAAAGTTCAATTTCACACTTTGTTTTATGTAAGAGACTTGAGCAATTTTGATTTAATTAATAAGATAATAAGCTTAAATCCTAATATAGAGATCTTTGAAATTAGTTCAGATTTGTTTTCTAAGACTGCTTATCGTGAATCTACTGGTGGATTGGTCGCTATCATTCATACTTCAGAGAATAAAATAAGTGCATTTAAGCCTAAGAAAAATCCTTTAGTTTTGGTGATTGATGGCGTTGAAAAGCCAGGCAATTTAGGCGCAATATTGCGTACTGCTGACGCTGCAGCAATTGATGCAGTTATTTGTAGTGATTTGCCGGGCGACTTGTACAATCCAAATACCATTAGAGCCAGTTTGGGTACAGTCTTTACCGTGCCTATTTATTTAGGTAAAGGTGAAGAAATTCGCGCATGGCTTAAAAGCAATCAATTTAGGACCTATTGTACCAATTTGCATTTGTCGCACGACTATGATGTAGAAGATTATACAGGAGCATGTGCCATTGTTGTTGGCACTGAAGCAACGGGTGTTACAGAGGATTGGATAAAATTTGCGGATCAAAATGTTAAGATTCCAATGCTGGGTAAAATTGACAGCATGAATGTATCTGTTGCTAGTGCTGTAATGTTGTTTGAAGCAAAAAGACAAAGAAAATAGTTTTTCTAAAGATTGCTTTCTCAATTGTGATTTAATGCCACAAATATTGTTTGAACCATTAATTATATTTTAGAATTGAGAATTCAGAGCCCACACCAATTAGCAACAGCATACAAAATGGTTTTGGCGTTTTTGGAGGGATAAATGAAATGAAGTTTAGATTTCGATATTAATCGAATGAACTTGCGAAATTATTCGAACGATTTAGCCAAATCAAGCAATACAGCTTCTGCAAAAGGCTTGCCCATTAACTGCATGCCAATTGGCATATTGTTTTTTGAGTGGGTTCCATAAGGTATTGAAAGGCCTGGAATGCCAGCTAAATTGGCTTGTACGGTAAATAAATCAGCCAAATACATAGCGATAGGGTCGCTTGATTTTTCGCCAATTTTAAATGCCACCGTGCTGGTGGTTGGTGTAACTATAACATCAAAGTTTTTGAAAATATCCAAAGTCTTTTGACGGATAAGCTGTCTCACCTTTTGTGCTTTGGTGTAATAAGCATCATAAAAATCGCTGCTTAGCACGAAAGTGCCTAGCATGATTCTGCGTTTAACTTCAGGACCAAATCCCTCAGTTCTTGATTTTTTGAATGTGCTTTCTAGATCCGTTGCATTTGGACTTCTGTAGCCAAATGTAAGACCTGAAAAACGGCTAAGATTGCTGCTGGCTTCAGCGGTAGTAAGCACTTGATAACATGGTACCATTTGATCCAAATATGGAAAATCTATGCCTTCTACGGTATGGCCTTTAGATTTGAGTTCATTGATAAATTGCTCGGTCTGTGATTTGATTTCAGAATCAAGTCCAGGATGTTGCAAACAATCTTTGATATAGGCAATTTTTAGGGGCTTTTGGCTTTCAACTGATTGGTAATGATATACCTTATGGGCATACATGCTTGCATCATGCTCATCGGCACCACTAATTACTTCCATAATTAATTGCATGTCAGAAACAGAAGATGTAAAAGGACCAATTTGATCGAAGCTGCTTGCAAAGGCAATTAGTCCCCAACGGCTTATGGTTCCATAGGTTGGGTATAATCCATAGGTGCCAGTAAATGAAGCTGGTTGACGGATAGAACCACCAGTATCACTACCTAATGACAATAAGCACATGTCGGCTTGAACTGCCACCGCGCTGCCGCCGCTACTTCCACCTGGTACACGGGTATGGTCTAATGCATTTAGAACTGGGCCAAATGCAGAGTTTTCGTTGCTGGCGCCCATTGCAAATTCATCGCAATTGGTTCTAGCAATAATTATGGCATCCTCAGCAAGAAGTCTTTCGACAACCGTAGAGGAATACAAAGATTTGAAACCGCTTAAAATTTTTGAAGAAGCTGAGGAAGAATGGCCTTTGTAAACAATATTGTCTTTGATTGCAATGACCATACCTGCGAGTTTGCCTGCTGATTTTGCATCTATTTTGGCTTGAATTTCGGAGGCTTTTAATTTTGCCTCAGCCGAATATACTTCTAAGATGGCATTCAGATTTTTATGCTCATCTATTTTAGATAAGTAGTAATCTACAAGTTGGGGTAATGAAAGCTTGGATTCAGAAATTTCTTTTTGAATTTCCTTCAAAGAAGAAAAGCGTTTTTTCATTGAGGGGCAAAACTATTTAGTTTCTTCAGTATCGCTTTTAGGTTTTTCGTTTAAACCTTTTTCGATTTGACCTTTAACGTTGTTCTTAGCGTCATTGAATTCGCGAATTCCTGAGCCTAAACCTCTCATTAATTCAGGGATTTTTTTGCCACCAAAGAAAAGTACAACAACCAAAATGATAACGATCCATTCTGAGCCTCCAATTCCTGGTATTAATAGTATAGACATTTTTTATTTTGTTTAACCCCGCAAAGATAATCTTTAAATATCGTTTTCAAAATAATTTTCCTCTTGTATCAACCTAAAAAAAAATTTTTATAAGTATTGATAAATATGTTGATTTGCAGGTACAAATCGTTATTTACCATGAGTCAAACCATTAGTGATGTTTTAAAAGAATTTACAGGCAATCTTGAAAAGTGTATCAACCACACTTCTTACGAGTTTTCTAATATCCGAGCAGGCAAAGCTTCGCCGGGTATGCTGGAGAGTGTAACTGTTGAGTATTATGGTGCCCCAGTGCCCTTGTCTCAAGTTGCCAATGTGTCTTCACCAGACGTTAGAACCATATTGGTTCAACCTTGGGAACGCAATATCATCAACGATATTGAACGTGCTATTGTTAATAGCAACCTAGGATTTGCGCCGGGCAATGATGGTATAGCAATCAGAATTACGATTCCTCCAATGACTGAAGAGCGCAGGGCGCAATTGGTGAAAATGGTAAAACAAGAAGGTGAAGCCAGTAAAATTGTTGCTAGAAATTACCGAAAAGACACCAACGAAAAAATCAAAAAACTTCAAAAAGATGGCTTAAGCGAAGATGAGGCAAAAGACTCGGAAGCAAAAGTTCAAAAGCAATTGGATGCATGCATTGTAAAAATAGATGCAATGATTGTAGACAAAGAAAAAGAAATCATGACAGTTTAATCCTGTTTTATAACACATAAAAAAAAGCTGCACTAAATTTTTAGTGCAGCTTTTTTGTTTAATTAATAATTATTAATGTCCTCCACTTGTTGTGGTGTCATATTCTACACCTTGTTTTTTTAATAGGCCTTTAACTCTGAAAGCAAAGAAAGTAATGTAGGCGAAACACAAAACAGCTATCCAATAGGATTGGTGTATTCCTATTATGTCAGCAAGTTTGCCTTGAATTGGAGGAATAATACTTCCACCTAATATCATCATAACTAAAAAAGCAGCACCTTGGGTGGTGTATTTTCCTAAACCCGCAACCGATAGGGTGAAAATTGAAGGCCACATAATTGAGCAAAATAGTCCACCGCTTAGGAATGCATACACAGCAACTTGGCCTTTCGTAGAAACACCGATTAACATGGCTACAATACTTAATATTCCAAACACCAATAATGTTCTAGCTGGCTTTTCTTTGCTAATAAAAAACGCAATGATTTGCACAAATACACAAACAACATAAAAATATAAAGGGGTCATGTCTTTTTGTGCAAGTGTGTTTACGCCAATTATGACACCGAAAGCAATAAGTGGTACCACAATCAAAAGTATTGATTTTAAATTTTTAGAAGGGTTGAATACGTTGATGGCGCCTGCCCAACGGCCTATCATTAAAC
>JBIKPR010000007.1:0-55093 GCA_044357345.1 Bacteroidia bacterium | reverse complement strand
AAAACATACGTTTGTAAACCAAATTCAGGATTAATAATCAACTGTAAACTATTAACAGGATTAATAAATTAAACTGTAAACTTATTTTAGGACGAGTCAAATTAAACTAAACCCTAAACGCTATCCCCTAACCCCTTTTCAGCCTTCGTAGCCTCGGCGAAGAAGGCTTGATTCCCCCCGCCCAAAAATGACCTAAACCAATGCGCGCTGTCTTTAAGGGTGCGGACCTTGGTCTTGAAATCGACATGCACCAAACCAAAGCGTGGGTAATAGCCTTCAGCCCATTCGAAATTGTCCATTAAGCTCCAGGCAAAATAACCCTTCAAATTGGCGCCTTCTTGTTTGGCCCTTAAAGCCTCGCTGATATGGGTTTGGAAATAATGTATTCTGGCGGTGTCGTGCACTCGGTTAAACAATATTTGGTCGTCGAAGGCTGCACCGTTTTCTGTCACATACAATGGTGTTTTAAGTCCATATCCATGTATTTTCATAATGCAGTGGTACAAACTCTCTGGATGTATCTCCCAATCCATGGCTGTTAAATCCAAACTCCGCTCTTTAGCTGGTACCAATTTTATTTTTAAAAACGGATTGAAATGGTTGTGCTTAAACACTTCTCTGGTATAGGTTTGTATGCCTATAAAATCCAAATCAACTTTTAACATCTCCTCCTCTCCTGCTTTTATAAAACGTTTGATTTGTTTGAGCTTACTTAAATTCTCCAAAGGGTAACCCAAACCAATAACAGGTTCAAAGAAAAAACGGTTGATAAGCTGGTCGGCTGTCTCTGCTGCTCTCAAAGCCCGTTTGCTTTGGTCTTCTGCTTCAATGTGGGTAAACGAAAAGCTAGAACCAATTTGTAAACTGCTGTCAATTTCTTTAAGGTGTCGGTAAACAATACCAATGCTCAAAATAGCATGGTGGGTGGCTGCAAAGAAGGCATCAAATCCTTTTTTACCTGGTGCATGTATGCCAAACAAATAACCTGCTCCAAGAAATACCGATGGTTCATTTAAAACCATCCAATGTTTTACTTTTGGCAATGCACGCACACAAACTTCTGCGTAATTTTTAAATTCTTCGAGTATGTCTCTATTGGTCCATCCGCCTTTTTTCTCTAATGCTAATGGCAAATCCCAGTGGTACAATGTAACCCATGGAGTTATTTCTTGCTCTATGCAATAATCGACTACCTGTTGGTAAAAAGCCAAACCCTCTTCATTCACAGTTACCCCATCGGGCATAACCCTTGGCCATGCAATGCTAAAACGAAAATGTTTGAATCCGATTCTTTTTAGTAAGTCTATGTCGGTTTTGTAATGGGTATAAAAATCAGCTGAATCAGACAATTGCTGTGCGTTCTTAACCTTAGGCTTTTTGAAAAAAACGCCTGTTTTTTGTTGGCAAAAATCATCCCATATCGAAGGCCCTTTGCCTCCAATATCTGCAGCTGATTCGGTTTGCGCAGCCGATATAGCGGCACCCCAAATCATATCCTTTAAATGATTTTGACCCATGTGAATAAAGAAAGAAATTAAGCGATTTTAAACTCTTTTAACAAATGAAATACATCTTGCTCATCAAGCTCTTCATTAGTTTCTTCGCTCAACTCTTCCACATGTTGGAACAAGGTCCAGCGACTTTCATTGTATTCTAAGGCAGTCAGATTTTCAATCCAATCACCACTGTTTAAATAATGTATACTCGATTGTTTGGTTTCTACAATTTTATCTGAAGCCATGTGAATGTGACCACACACCACCGCTTTACAATGTTGAGCTTCTGCATAGCTTACGGCAGAGTCTTCAAAATTATTGACAAACGAAATCGCCTGCTTTACACTGTTCTTAATGGTCTTTGATAAAGAAACCCTTTTACCACCCAACTTTTCTGAAATGAAATTCACAAAGGTGTTGATGACAATCAAAAGATCATACCCTTTACCACCCAATTTGGCCAACCATTTGGCATGTTGTATGCTGAAATCAAACACATCACCATGAAAGAACAAAGTCTTTGTTCCGTTCAGGTTCATTTCTACCTTATTTACCAAGGTAATATTACCAAAGTCCATTCCCACAAACTTCCTCAACATTTCGTCGTGGTTGCCTGTTATGTAGATTACTTTGGTTCCATTCATCGCCATTTTTAAAATATAGCGCACCACCTTCATGTGGGTTTTAGGAAAATACTTTTTAGAAAACTGCCAGATATCTATGATATCTCCATTTAAAACCAAGGTTTCAGGATCTATACTTTTTAAATAATGCAGCAGTTCTTTTGCGCGGCAACCGTAAGTCCCAAGATGGACATCCGATATTACAGCCAGTTCTAACTTTCTTCTATTCATCTTTTAAAAATTCCATTAAAAGGATTGAAAAAATGAAACAGCAAGGTCAATAGTTCATCGATTAATTTATGCATGTTTTTTTTACAAAGTTAAAACCGCAATGTCACGTAAATGTGCTTAAAAAATTATTGAATTGTTAGCAAGAATAAAAACTAATTGAATGAGGTATAGACAAAAAAAAATGTTGTTTGTATGTCCGGTTTTTTCAATAACCCAAACTTCAAAAAGCTAAGGAAAACCGGTCCATCCAATCAACATATTTTGTGTTATATCCAAAGATCAAGTATTCAACTGCCTTAGACAATACAAACTAAGTACTGTAATATTTCCCTAGTGTTAAACAGCTATTAAATTTTCGAAACCAAATATAAAATCTCTCTGCCCATTTCACGTACTTTCATATCGTAAGCCCCAGCCTCATGCACTGAGTCGTCGTAAGCTTTTGGGTCTTCATATGGCAATGAGAAACGCTTTGCGCCATGAACAATCGGACAAGCTTCATCGGCCTGAGAACATACCATCAGAGCTATGAAATTTTTCTGCGGGTTATAACTTTCGTCAAAGCGCTTCGAATAGTGTATGTCGAGTCTGTAATCGTTGTCCGAAACAGGTATGTAGAATTTCGGATTGTCGTTCATGTCCAATTGGTTTACCTTAAATCCCGCCCGCTTAATGGCCAATACCATGCGGTGGTTGAAGGCTGTTGCTTCAGTACCTCCCGAATAAGTATAAATATTTTGAATGCCATAGTGCATGGCGGCTGATTTTAACCACAATTGTCCCAAGTGGCTGCGGCGCGAATTGTGGGTGCATATTACGGTAATATCAGCTCGGTTAAACTCTTGTATATTCTCAAGAATTAAAGCGGCCAATCGCTCCAATTCTTCTATTCTATTGGGCTGAATTAAATGCCATTCAGACTCTAATTCTTTAATTAAATTTTCGGTCTCAGGGTATATACTCATGTGTATAATTTCTTTCTTAAATAAAAGGCAAAACGAACCAATAGTATCAAGGCAGGCACTTCAACCAAAGGACCAATAACGCCTGCAAAAGCTTGACCGCTGTTGATGCCAAAAACACCAATTGCAACGGCTATGGCCAACTCAAAATTATTGCCAGATGCGGTAAAAGCAATGGATGCATTTTCGGCATAGGTAGCGCCGAAAAACTTACCCAATAAAAATGTCAGGGTAAACATAATGGCAAAGAATATCACCAAAGGCAGAGCAATTAGCAATACATCTTTGGGAATCTCAACAATCATCTCGCCTTTGAGTATAAACATCAGCACAATCGTGAACAACAAGGCGATTAAAGTGATGGGTGAAATTTTGGGAATAAACTTGGTGTTAAACCAGGTCTCGCCTTTATACTTAATTAAAAAGTAGCGACTCAAAACTGCCGCAGTAAATGGCACTCCAAGATATAAGCCTACGGTTTGCGCAATATCAGACATTTGTATATTCAAACTCAAGCCTTCGAAGCCAAAACAAGGCAACATAATTTCTAAATAAAAATAGGCATAAGCGCTGAAGAAAAACACCTGCAACAAACTGTTAATGCCCACCAAACCGGCAACATATTCGCGGCTACCAGCAGCCAATTCATTCCACACAACCACCATGGCGATACAAGGAGCCAAACCAATAAGAATAAGGCCTGTCATGTATTCGGGATAATCTTTTAAAAAGGTTATCGCCAAAATAAACATTAAAAACGGGCCAAAAATCCAGGTAATAAAAAACGAAAGCGATAATAATTTTATGTTTTTAAAAACCTTTGGAACCTCTGAAAATTTCACTTTAGCCAAAGGTGGATACATCATTAAGATCAAACCTATCGCCAAAGGAATATTGCTTGATCCTTTCGAAAATGAATTCACAAAACCGGCACTGGAGGGAATAAAATATCCAATACCAACGCCTAAGGCCATGGCCGAAAATATCCAAAGGGTAAGGTAACGGTCTAAAAAGCTCAAACGCTTTTGCTTACCTGCTGTTTGATGATTTTTTTTCTCCATATTTAGCAACATCCGCCACCAGGCGTACAACAAGAACTAGCATCTCCACTTACTTGCAATTCAGACAATTTAACTTTGCGTTTTTCTTGAGGAATTCCACAAGAATCCGAAGCCAAACAATCGGTAAATTTCGGCATCAAGACGAACGACTTGCCATTAAAAGTTAAGCTGTATTTGCCTATGGTATTGGCTTGGTATTCCACCTCTACTTCGCGGTCTTCTATGCCCAAAACTTTCTCAGAAAGGGCAATGATGTTTAATAGTTTTTCAGGCGCCAAACGGTGCTCGGTATCGTTGGCATTCCAAAGCTGAAAACTCACTAGGTTTTCATCGCGCACCTTGCCTCCACAATCTATAAAATGCTTATGCACAGAACCCACCTCAGTTACATGAAAATGCTCAGGAACTTTTGTGCCATCTTGCAATTCAAATTGCACTTGCTCTAGTCCATGCAATTTTTCTTTTATTTCTGATAAGATCATATTGATATTTTTTAAATTTAAGTTTCTTTTTAAGTGTGCCGACTTAGCAACATTTCTTGTTTATTTTGTCTGAGACCTTTCCAAGATAAGCCTGCAATTTTGCTATGGCTGTTTCTTCCACACAATAGCAAATGGCCTTCCCTTCTATACTGCCTTTAATCAGTCCCGCGTTTTTCAATTCCTTTAAATGTTGCGACACTGTTGGTTGTGCCAAAGGCAAAACATTCACAATATCACCACAGATACAAGCATCAACACTCAACAAATAGTCAATTATAGCAACACGGGCAGGATGCGCCAAGGCTTTCATCATTTGGGCTATCTCGTTGTGTGTTTCACTAAATGCTTCGGTTTTGGTAATTCCCATTTCTTATATTTTGATATTGCAATATTACGATAATAAACTGGAATAAAAAAGAGAATTCGCATTCTCTTTTTTAAATATTAACCTAAATACGTTTTTAGGATTTTGCTTTTTGACGATTTACGCAAACGTCTAAGCGCTTTTTCTTTGATTTGACGCACACGTTCGCGGGTCAATCCCACTTTCTCAGAAATATCTTCAAGTGTGTGGGCTGGTCCGCCATCCAGTCCGTAGTAGTAACGCAAAACATCGCGTTCTTTTTCAGACAAGGTAGAGATCACACGGTTGATTTCTTTTTGCAAAGATTCGTTCATCAATGGAACGTCTGGGTTAGGCTCATCGTTGTTGTCCAGAACACCCAATAAGGTATTGTCTTCACCTTCTGTCAAAGGCGCGTCGATTGATAAGTGTCTGCCGCTTGACTTCAATGCATTTTCTACTTCGATGATTGGAATTTCCAATACCGTTGCAATTTCTTCTGCAGTTGGTTCACGTTCAAATTCTTGTTCTAATTTCGCAGCTGCTGCACTGATACGGCCAATTGAACCTACTTTATTTAATGGCAAACGAACAATACGCGATTGATCAGCCAAAGCTTGTAGAATTGACTGACGGATCCACCATACTGCGTATGAAATGAATTTAAAACCACGTGTTTCATCAAAACGTTTTGCCGCTTTAATCAAACCTAAGTTACCTTCGTTAATTAAGTCACCCAAAGTTAAACCTTGGTTTTGATATTGTTTACTTACTGATACAACGAATCTTAAGTTGGCATTCACCAAACGCTCAAGCGCTGCTTGATCACCTTCGCGGATTCTTCTTGCCAATTCAACTTCCTCCTGTGCATCAATCATTTGCACTTTGGAAATTTCGTTCAAATACTTATCTAATGATTTGTTTTCGCGGTTGGTAAACTGTTTGGATATTTTAAGCTGTCTCATGATTCTATTGGTTGGTCTGTAAAAAATTACAAAGGATGCAAATATACCCTTTTTATGCGATAAACACACGATTTTAAAGGATTTTCCTGCTCTTCCTTAAGCAGCAAAAATCGAGCCAAAGTACCTAATTCATGCTATAATTTCCGATAAAAAAAACCGTCTTCGCCACGCAAAGTCTTTGAAATTGTGCTGTAGTTTCTTTTTAAACATATCTATATTTCAATTAAATTTGCACCTAATAAAGACTACCCTTTATTTCAATTTATTCAAAACATGTCAGTGAACACCAGCATAAGAAATATACTTAACCAACGCATCATGATTATTGATGGCGCTATGGGTACCATGATCCAAACTTATAACTTAAGTGAAGAAGATTACCGAGGCGATCGTTTTAAAGACATAGAGCAATTGGTTAAGGGCAACAACGACCTATTGGTGCTTACTCAGCCACACATTATTTCCGATATCCATAAAGCCTTTTTAGAAGCGGGTGCAGATATTATTGAAACCAATACCTTTAATGCACAATCCATTTCTTTGGAGGACTATAAAATGACCGACTTGGTGCATGAGCTAAACCTAGCGGCGGCTAAGATTGCCCGTGAAGCGGCAGATGAATATACGGCGAAAGACCCGAGCAAGCCGCGTTTTGTTGCTGGTGCGATTGGCCCAACAAACAGAACTGCGTCATTGAGCCCTGACGTCAACAACCCTGGCTACAGAGCCGTTAACTTCAACGACCTTTGCAATGCCTATTCTGCACAAATGCGAGCGTTAATTGAAGGTGGTGTCGACCTGATTTTAATTGAAACCATATTTGATACCTTAAATGCCAAGGCGGCTTTGTTTGCCATCAACAGCATTAAAGACGAATTAAACATCGATATTCCTGTGATGATTTCAGGCACCATTACCGACGCCAGTGGTAGAACCTTAAGCGGACAAACCCCAGAAGCGTTTTGGAACTCAATGTCACATGGGGAAATCTTAAGCATTGGTCTTAACTGTGCCTTGGGCGCGAAAGACATGTTGCCACATATTTCTGAAATAAGCAATGTGGCTTGGGTATATGTCACGGCCTATCCAAATGCAGGTTTACCAAACGAATTTGGACAATACGACGAATCTCCTGAAGCCATGGCAAACGTGGTTGAGGAGATGATCAAAGAAGGTTGGGTGAACATGGTTGGCGGTTGCTGCGGTACGACACCAGAACACATCAAAGCCATTGCCGAACGCGCCAAATTATACAAACCAAGAGAAGTGCCAACTTTGGCAGAAGCTTAATGGAAAAATTAGCCAAGCTTTGTTCCATACTCTTTCACCCCTTAATTCTATTGAATTTCGGATTGTTCAGCGTCTTGCGCTACCATCCCTACTACGTTAGTAAATTTTACGACACCCATTTCTACACCATTAGTATGTTTATTGCGGTAAACACTTTGGTGATGCCATTGTTGAGTGTGTATTTATTAAAGAAATTTGGGTTTATAGACGACTTTTACATCAGCAATCCGAAGCAACGCTTGTTGCCTTATGGCATATTGGTTTTGCTTCTAGGATTCACAATATATCAATTGTACAAGATCGAATTGAATGGCATGCCACTTATTTTCATGGGCGCTTCAGCCGTTTGTTTAATCCTAAACATCATCATCAACACCCGTTACACCATTAGCACCCATGCCATTGGTGCGGGTGGGCTCATAGCCTTATACGCCTTCTTAACAATGCAAAAACATGTTTCTTCATTTAACGTCTTATTGATTGCTGCCATATTAGCAGCAGGCATCAGTTTGTGGTCGCGCTTATTCTTGAACGCCCATACTGAAAAACAAATTTACAGCGGTTTGGCACTTGGGTTTTCGGTGGTATACGTTTTCTTATTGCTTTTTTAGCAAAAAGCAATTGAAAGAGCCCTGCACGAGAGAATGTTCAGAGCAACATTCACCATGCAAGGTAAAACAAGAGTCCCGATAGCTATCGGGATGAGGGAGGCAATCGGAATTGCTTCATTTTTCCATTCTCAATATGTCGCATTCACTCTCACTCTCACTCTCCTACCGGGCGGGGCATCGATATATACATGTTGTTGGTGTCCCCGCCAACAACGCATTTATTGAGATGACTTGGCAGTTGTTTACAATTTCTTTGAAACATTAATTTCAATTTCATTTTCATCTTTCGCTTCAGAGTGCCTATTCAGTCTGCCATTCCCAAGCATTCACTTTAGCCAGCTGCGTCAGGAAATGCGCATTCTAAGTAGATTTTACATGGGCTTACTACCGTGCGCCATGTATAACTTTTTTAAACAACTTTTATAAACGCATCTGGGCTGCCGTTTCTATTTGGGGCAGTTTCGTACAACTTAGAAATAATCGGTTACTACATGATAAAATTAATCATGAGAATTATAACGTTTCAAAGAAATCGTAAAGGTATGTCAGATATTGAAATCACATCGATATATCAAGTAATATTTAAAAAATCCCGATCGATATCGGGACATAAAAAAAACGGGCACACCTTCATGTACCCGTTTCAAATTCTAATATTTTAATTACAATGCAGCTTCGTAGCGGCGACTTACTTCATCCCAGTTGATGATACTGAAGAATGAAGAAATATAATCTGGTCTGCGATTTTGGTAATGCAAATAGTATGCGTGTTCCCAAACGTCTAAGCCCAAAATTGGGGTGCCGTTTTGAACGCCATCCAAATCCATTAACGGATTGTCTTGGTTTGGTGTGCTGCTGATAAACAATTTGCCATTTGCTACAGACAACCATGCCCAACCGCTACCAAAACGGGTAGCTGCTGCTTTGCTAAACTCTTCTTTGAAGGCATCCATTCCGCCAAGGTCATTGTTAATTGCTTCTGCCAATTTGCCTGTTGGTCCGTTGCCATTGTTTGGCTTTAATACGGTCCAGAACAAACTGTGGTTAAAGTGTCCACCGCCATTGTTGCGCACTGGCATTGGGTATTTGCTGATGTTTTTACAGATATCTTCTATGCTGTGGTTTTCTGCATCTGTTCCAGCTAAGGCTGCATTTAAGTTTGTTACATAAGCATTGTGGTGTTTGCTATGGTGAATTTCCATAGTACGTGCATCGATAACGGTTTCAAGCGCATCGTATGCATAGTTCAATTCAGGAAGTGTAAAAGCCATGATTTTTATAATTTTTTAATGATGCGAAATTAAGTGAGTATTGTCAAGCATAAAAATAAATTTGATTGATAAAGGTATTTATCTTTCAAGCGACTTAATTGCAAAAAAAAAGACCGTTGTAAAAACGGTCTTTTTTAAATATTGATTTGATGTGCTTATAAATGTATGCACTCATCATAAGCCTTAGCCACAGCTTCCATAATGGCTTCGCTCATTGTTGGATGCGGGTGTACTGACTTAATAATTTCGTGTCCTGTAGTTTCTAAGTTTCTCGCTACAACTGCTTCAGCAATCATATCGGTTACACCTTCACCTACCATGTGACAACCCAACCACTCACCGTATTTGGCATCGAAAATTACTTTTACGAAACCATCTTTATGGCCGCTTGCAGATGCTTTTCCGCTTGCAGAGAATGGGAAAGTTCCTACTTTAATTTCGTATCCTTTTTCTTTGGCTTGTGCTTCAGTATAACCTACTGACGCAACCTCTGGGTGGGTGTAAGTACAACCTGGGATATTGTTGTAGTTTAAAGCATGTGGGTGTAACCCTGCTATTGCTTCTACGCATATAATGGCTTCTGCACTTGCAACGTGCGCCAATGCTGGTCCGTGAACAATGTCACCGATTGCATACACACCTTCTATATTGGTTTTGTAGTTGTCGTCAACCAATACTTTTCCTTTTTCTGTTTTAAGGCCAACGGCTTCTAAACCTAAGTTCTCTAAGTTAGAAACGATACCAGCAGCTGACAATACAATTTCTGCTTCAAGTACCACATTACCTGTTGGAGTTTTAACTGATACTTTACAACCATCACCTTTGGTGTCAACGCTTTCTACTGCGCTGTTGGTCATAATTTCTACGCCGTTCTTCTTGTAGATTTTCTCCATCAATTTAGAAACTTCTTCGTCTTCAACTGGAAGTATTCTTGGCATAAATTCAATAACAGTTACTTTAGTTCCTAGTGTATTGTAGAAATAAGCGAACTCCATTCCAATAGCACCAGAACCGATAACAATTAATGTTTTAGGTTGCTTAGGCAATACCATTGCTTCGCGGTAACCAATAACTTTAACCCCGTCTTTAGCAACACCTGGAAGGTCTCTGCTTCTAGCACCCGTAGCTAAAATAATATGGTCAGCTTCGTAAATTTCTTTTTTGCCTTCGCTAGTTACTTCAACTTTTTTATTTCCTGCCAACAATGCAGCACCTTTGATTACAGTAATTTTGTTCTTTTTCATCAAGAACTCAATACCTTTACTCATGTTACCAGCAACACCACGGCTGCGTTTAACGATGGCTTCAAAGTCAATACTTGCGTCTTTTACATTGATACCATAATCGGCACTGTGCTTTAAATATTCGAATACTTGAGCAGATTTAAGCAATGCTTTGGTTGGAATACAGCCCCAGTTTAGGCATATACCGCCCAATTCAGCTTTCTCAACTATAGCTACTTTTTTACCCAATTGAGATGCGCGGATTGCAGCTACATAGCCACCAGGTCCACTGCCTATTACGATGATATCAAATTTCATGATCTTAAAAATATTTATCGGCTGCGAAATTAAGTGAATCTGATTGTTTTTTAAAAAAAACTTGTGTGTCTTGCTTGGCTTTGTCATTTTGCTCATTAAGTTTGCATCATTAAAACACCATTCTTATGCATCTTTACACCATAGACACAGGCTTTTTCAAACTGGATGGCGGCGCAATGTACGGCGTAGTGCCTAAAAGCATTTGGAAAAACTTAAATCCGGCAGACGATAACAACATGTGCAATTGGGCCATGCGTTGTTTGCTGATTGAAGATGGCAACAGATTAATTTTAATAGACAATGGCATAGGGCAAAAACAATCAGATAAATTCTTCGGATTTTACTATTTAAATGGCCATCAAACCCTAGACAATTCATTGAAAGAACTTGGTTTTCACCGCGACGATATTACCGATGTGGTCTTAACCCACTTGCACTTCGACCATTGTGGTGGCAGTATCGAGTGGAACGAGGACCGCAGCAAATACCGCCCTGCATTTAAGAATGCAATCTTTTGGAGCAACGAACAACATTGGCAACACGCTTTAAATTCTAACCCAAGAGAGAAAGCCAGTTTCTTAACTGAAAATATTGTCCCTATTGAAGAAAGCGGTCAATTGAAATTTGCACACAATGCAACAGATGTTGCTGATTTTATAAACCTTCGCACGGTATACGGCCATACCGAAGCCATGATGTTGCCTCAGATTAATTACAAAGGACAAACCATTGTGTTTTGTGCTGATTTAATCCCTTCGCTTGGCCACCTGCCAGTTAATTATGTTATGGCTTATGACATCAAACCATTGGAGAGCATGCGCGACCGTCTGCTGTTTTTAGATGAAGCCATAGCAAACCATTACATCTTATTTTTTGAGCACGATCCGGTAAACGAATGTTGCACCGTTACTAAGAATGAACGCGGTACTTTTGTGGCAGATAAAGTGTTTAAATTAAAGGAGTTTTTAGGATAGGTTACTGCTTCACCCACAACTTCAACAAGCCATTCTGACTTTGTCGCACCCTTTCATAAGCATAAGGGATCTCTTTGTTCTCTCCGTCGTAGGTAACCACTCTAGTGCCATTCGGCATCTCACGCAATTGAGCCAAGGTGTGTTCTGTATATTGCTTATGCAATTGCTCAGACAATGAAACTTCGTTGTTTAAGCGCTTATTAAAAACCAAATTTTCGTAATACGGATTGAACAAATAAAAGGCATCATAATCTTTGAAATTTACATCCAAAATATTTTGATGCAAAACCTTAGCATTCTTTAATCCAAAACTTTCTATCATGGTGATGGCAATATCCACCAGACTCTCTCGATGTTCAATGCCATAAAAAAAGCTGTCGTATTCTATGGCCCCTGCAATGCAAAACTTCCCTGTTCCAGCACCTATATCCAATATCTTTTTGGGACCATCTTCTGTCAGCCATTCTGCCGCCAATTGTGCAATTCTTACCGGTGTAAAGTGGGTCTTGGAAATTAAGCGCAAGGATTCTGGCAAACGGGTAAATATCTCGAGTTCGAGCTTGTCTATTCTCTGATTAAATTCTGCACTTTCATCCATTATGCCGTCCTTCATAATAATACTGATTAGCCATTACCGCAAAAAACCTTTAATATGCTTTTTGCGTTTGTGTATGCTTTTATTTTTAAACCCATCAGACAAGACACTGATATTGCCATCAATTTCCAACATGGCCAAACTTACTTCTTCTTTGTGCAATACCACATCCAATATATCAGAGCCCAATTCCATTAGTGAATACGGTCGCCCCGCAGCTCCATGCTTTTCATGATTTCAGCTTCGGAAACTAAAAACTCATTCCATCTATTTTGCACATATTCGGCAGGCAATACAGACTTAGCCAATTGAATAAACATGTGGTAATGTCCAGCTTCACTTTCCATAAACTCACGGTAAAATCCTTTTAATTCATCGTCCTGTATGTGCAAACTCAGCAATCTAAAACGCTCGCAACTTCTGGCTTCTATCATAGCACTGATTAAAAGTTTTTCAACCATTACATGCTTTGAGTCCAAACCCATTTTTTCAAGCGCAAATAGTTTTTTCACATATTCATCTTTACGCGGAGGTGCCAGCTTTAATCCTCGCTTATGCAATTCTTTTAAGACCCTTCTAAAATGCCCCCACTCTTCGGCAACAATGGGAGTTACTTCTTCTACGATACCAGGTTGATATGCATACTTAACAATCAAAGAAATGCCAGTTGTAGCAGCCTTCTGTTCACACCATGCATGGTCGCTTAATATATCTTCTATTTGCATTTCTGCAATATTCACCCAACGTGGGTCGGTGGCCAATACAAGCCCTAGTTTTGTTTTTTGATGCGTTTCCATTAATCTATTTCATGGTAATCTAAATCCTTGCTAAATGTTTCCTTCATGCCCATTAACGATACAAGGGCTAAGGACAAACACACGGCTCCTACTGTTATTGCAGCATCGCGCACTTCCATACTTTCGGCCAGTGATTTAAAACTTAGTGTTATTAAAACTACCGAACCTCTCACAAAGTTTGGTACCGTATTGGTTACTGTGCTCCTTATATTGGTTCCAAAGTTCTCAGAAGCTACTTGCACAAATAAGGCCCAGTAACCCGTTCCGAATCCCAACAAGAAACAGTTTAATCTAAATTCATTGAGACTTATATTTTCTGAACTTAAATAATATGCCACCAAACCGATAGACATCATCAAGTAAAAGAAAATAACTTTCTTTCTGCTTTTGAACCATTGGCTCAATAGGCCACTCATAACGTCACCTAAGCACAATCCAATATAGGTATACATCACCGCTTCGCCTAATATTGTTTTACTTTCTGTGCCTACTATATTTACAAAACGAGGGGAAAGATTGATTAATACCCCTATGATGTACCAAATAGGCACACCGATGGCAATACATTGCAAGTACAGCAAAGCCCGTTTCTTGTTTTTAAACAACATAAAGAAATTGCCTTTACTAACTGCTTTTGATGCTTTCAAACTGTTGTACATTCCTGATTCAAAAGCACCTGCTCTTAAAGCCAACAGTGCCAAACCCAAACCACCGCCAATAAAGTAAGATGTTTGCCATTGGAAATGCTTGCCAATAATGGCAGCCGCTACTGCACCAAGCGCTCCAAATGCAACAATAATCATGGTTCCAATTCCACGTTTTTCTTTGTGCATGGTTTCACTCACCAAGGTTATTCCAGCGCCTAATTCGCCGGCCAAGCCGACACCTGCAATAAATCGGCAAATGATATACTGATCAATATTGACTACAAATCCATTGGCAATATTGGCCAAGGAATACATCAATATTGAACCAAACAAAACAGAAACACGTCCTTTTTTGTCTCCTAATATCCCCCAAATAAGGCCACCTAAAAGCATACCAAACATCTGCCAATTAAACAGAGTTATTTCTACACTTTTAAACAAGTCGCCTGTAATACCAATTGAATTCAAACTGGCACCTTTAACCACATTAAATAAAATCAGATCATATATATCGACAAAATAGCCCAGAGCCGCTATAACTACAATCCAATATGTATTTTTTTTGTTTTCCATTGTGGTGCAAACTTATTCAATTTTAGCGAAAGTATATTAAAAAATAAGAAAATCACCAATGCTGTTTGTGCATACAAGATGAGATATTATTCCAATTTATACGTAATTGGTATGCGCATCTTGACCTTTACTTTTTTCCCATTGGTATAACCCGGCTTCCAATATCCACTGCTCGCTTTAATGACCCTAATGGCTTCATCAACCAAAGCTTGTAGGCGCGCATTGCCATCCTCTCTTGGCGTTACATTGACAACCCGTCCCGATGTATCAACAACAAAGTCAACAACAATCTTGGCCTCTATGCCATTTTCTACAGCCGATTTTGGGTAATTCAAATTGTCGATTATAAATTCAGAGATTCCTTTTCCATGGTAACTAAATGCAGGAATAGTCTCTGCAACAGTTACTATTTTATCCGCTATAATTACACCGGCACTGTCTTTAGCCTGAGCAAAGAGTGATGCGCTCCAAGCAAAACAAAATACCAGTAAAAATAGTCTAAATATTTGCATTAGAAACTGGTGCTTAGAGTAAATCGCACACCGCTGAAGGCTGGCTCAATCCTACAAATACCACCCGTACAGTTCATTCCTTGAACCTGCTTGATATATGCAAGCGTAAAAACGCTCGCGCCTTCGGTATAACCTATATAACCACTGTAATAATGCAGTATTTCTTCAGAGATAATTCCTTGCGAAAACGACGATCTATGTGGTTCAATGTTTACCATATCTCCTACGCTGAAACTCCAGTGCGGCGCATGGTTCAATTCAACAATCGCATTGGCAAAACTGCCCAAATCTTGCTGGGTTTTTAAATATTGTGCCTCTATTCGTAATGATGTTTTTTTACTCAACTTGTAGGTAATTTCCAAAAAGGGAGTCATTGTTTTCACATCGGCATACGTGCTATCGGCAACCTTTTGCTCAAAGCGACTTTGGTCATAGAATATTGATTGAACACCCAATTTTGCTTTTAGCTTTTTACTAAATTTATGTTGAACCTCTGCATAATATTCGCTGAATAAATGCTTGGCATTGCCCAAACTGTCACCATTGCTTTTTAAACTTCTCACATTGGAAACATTAAAAGTAAACGTGGTACCTCTTTTGGGTGTAACGATTAATTCACCTTGGTAAGCGTTCTCTCCTAAAAATTGTGTAACTGCATTGTAACGGGCCAAAAGTCTGTAAGTATTCTGTCTTGTAATTGATGGGATGTAGGCAATCAAACCATTGTTCAACTGCTCGTTTGGCGAGGTTCTGAAACTAAAGTTTTCTATGCGCTTGTATTGCAAATTTGCACCAAAAGAAAATTGCTTCTTTTTACCCAAGTTTGCTTTTGAATAATTCAATGTTCCATATATGATATTTCCATCATGGTTGGTTAACAAACTGGCATCTTGATTGGTAATTGCTTCTTTAGTTTTGTATAAATATTCTCCATAAATTGAAAAGTCTTTATAAGAAACTTTGCTGTAACCATTAAAAGAATAGGTGTTGTATTTAGGTATGAATCTGGTTTCCAAAGTTTGAGAATTAATTTGCGAAGCAACGGTATTCATGGTCGCTTGATCAAGCGCCCTATTTACAGTAGAGGCGCCGCTCATAACATTTAGCACTTTGAACAATTTGTAGCGGTATTCGGCATTGAATCCTTTAATGGCCGAAGGAGACATTTCAAATCTATCTCCAGAAAATATATTTCCCTTTTGTTGGCCTGCAAAAGCTTTAATGGCCAAGTTTTTATAATCGTATTTGATCCGCAAACCTTGAATGGCGTAATCCAAACCCAACATGCGTTCTTCATAGGCTCTAAAAATCATTCCAGTTGCAAATTGATCGTAAAAATACCCAGCAGTTATATTTAATCCGCCAATATCTTTTGATGCTTGCCAAAACCCTATTCCTTGTTTGTTGTATACGCCTTGCGGATTTAACAATGGCGAATTGTTAAACATGTCATAGCGCAAAGAAAATGAATACCCCTTTAGGTTGTAATTCAAAAACAACCAAGCATCCGCGCTGCTTTTATACTTGTTGTATACCTCAGTGGTAGCTCCAATTTTAACATCTCTGTCGTAGAACTGTGCATTGCTCATAAAGTTACCCGAGAACTCGCCACGCTCATTGCTTTGGGCAATTGCCGTAAGTCCCATGCCAATTGAACTGATTAAGATTAAGACCTTTTTCATTTGGCAACGAAAATAAGAAAATAAATGCAGAAGAGAAAATAACAGATTGGCTGCGACTTGGCAATAAAAGACAAAAGGTAAACTATGCCCTTCCTTTGGAAAATATTTTTCGCAAAACAATCGCTATGTGTGCCAAGGCATTGGGGACAAACCCATATTGTGATTTCAAGACTTCATAACGCTCTTTATTGCTGGCTTTTCTTTGCACACTTGAGAATCCATCCACTGTAAAACAGACGATAACCGTTTTCAAATTAACTATATTTTTACAGGTCTTCAAACTGCGTATCATCCAATCAATATCCGCAACATAGCGGTATTTTTCATTGTACAATAGTGCCAAGCTGCGTTTTATGACAAAAGATTGATGACCCACATTCATTCCCAAACGAAAGGATGTCCAAGTTAAATTATTCGGCAACTTCCTAGTGGTAAAAACAGAACGCAAACCCAAATGCTTCCCATCTGCATCCACCATCATTGTTTCGCCATAAACCGCATCAGGATTTAGTTTCAAAGAATTCAAAAGCAACTCAAGAACAGAAAAATTTTCTACATAATCGCCTGAATTCAGAAACCAAACGTAGTCCCCTTTTGCCATTGCCAAACCTTTATTCATAGCATTGTATATGCCCTTATCTGGTTCGGATACCCAATTGTTTGTTAGGGATTGCGTTTCTAAAAACTCTTTAGTTCCATCGGTAGATCCACCATCAACCACAATGATTTCTATTTCAGCTGATAAATTTTGCCCATTAAAAACAGCCAAAGTTTTTTGCAAACCTTTTAAATTATTATAGGCAATACTGATTACCGAAAGCTTCATGCTTTCTCTGCAAAATAAGTTTTAACCCAAAGACCTATCATCAATAACATCCCAAAAAGTATGGACAAAGAAATGTACCTTTCGATATAATCGGTGGTGTTTTGGCCTTTGTCATAGACCATTTTAATGGTATGTTTACCCGCAGGAACTGCCAAACCTCTTAAGGTGTAATCTACTTTATTTAGTTGTGCTGGATAGCCATCTATTTCTACCCTCCAGTTGTCGTACCATATTTCCGAGAACACCAAATATCCGTTGTTGGCATTGTAAACCGAATACAACATGGTATCAGGATGGTAAGAATTTAATTTGGCTGAGTAGCTGCTGTCTAATACAAAACTTGTAGCACCCAATGTTTTATTTTGTTCGAAATCTGAATTGAATGTTGCTTGTGTTTTAGGATCTGATTTTTTCATTAGTTCCATTTCCTCAGCTGCATCTTTAGCAGGGCTTATACTCTTAACAAACCACGCATTCCCATTCATGGTGGTTCTAGGAATTACACCGCGTCTGTTTCCAGAATCCGTGCCGATCATGTATTTACAATTCAACATATCCAAGCCTTTATCTCTATAAGCTTCTTGTGCAAATAAGTTTGAAATCACATCCTGGTAGCGGCTCAATTTTGCAGGATCATAACCACCAATCATTTTATGAAAAGCAGCGCCCTCGTTGTCGTTAAATGGGTCGTTGGTTAAATCAAACACCCTGTAGTGAATATCTGGGTCTGATAAGATTTGCTTGTCAGCCAAATCTGGCACACGGTCGGTAACTGTTCCTTTTTCAAATGTAAATTCATCCCAACTCAAGTATCTCCAGTCAACTCCAATTAAATCAACCGCCGCTAATACGCCGATTAATCCAATAGCCATGGTGCGCTGTGCTTTCTTGGTGTACCAAGCCCATAACAAACCAAATGCAAGGGAAATGAAAATGAACGATCTGAATGCATCGCTTTGCAGCATAGATCCACGGTCTTCTTTCAATACAGAAATCAAATTCCCATTTCCACCTTTTTTCAATTGTTCGTCAACCACACCGCCCATATCCATAAACGATGGACCAGCAACAGCCATCAACAAACAGAATCCACCAACTACATAATAAGCAATTTTTACCATATCCCATTCTGTTTTCACCGCTGAACTATTTGCTGCTTTTGGCACTGCACCTTTAACGTTTGCAGTGGTTTTTTGATCCTTCCAAGTATCATACAACTGTTTGATGCCAAGGAAGCCGATCAAAGGCATGGTCACTTGTGCAATACAAAACGCCATCATCGGTGTTCTGAATTTATTGAAATAAGGCAAGTGGTCGAATAAGAAATCATTAATAACTGCAAAATGTTTGCCCCAACCGAGGATAAACGAAATGATGGTCAATGCCAATAAAGCCCATTTCACGCGGTCTTTAACGATTACCATACCCAATACAAATAGGAATATAATAATTGATCCAATATAAATCGGACCAGAGGTAAAGGTTAAATCACCATGGTACATTGGCAAACCTTGAGTTAAAGCTTCTTCGTTTTGTGTTGCTTCGAAAAACTTCGATTTGGTCGTTAATTTTTCTGAACTACTACCTCCATAAAAATTAGGGATTAACAAAGTGAAGGTCTCGCCTTTTCCATAACTCCAGTCAAAAGCATAATCTCTTTCCAAACCATTTTGACCAGTTTTGGTATCGGTTTTATGCTCCCCCACTTTTGCCATATCATTGCCCCCACGCATGGTGTTGTCGGCAAACTTAGACGTTGACTTAATTTTTGTAATATTCGCACCTACACCCGCTCCTACAGCTAAAACCGAAATCAAACTTGCAACAATCAATTGCTTGATTTGCTTTTCTTGAACCAATTTCACCAAGTAGTAAATGCCCATAAACAATAAGCAAATTATTGTGTAGAAGGTTATCTGATAGTGGAAGAAATATACCTGCAGGGCCATATTGAAAGCCAAAGTGATACCACCTGTTAAATATTTTCCTGAGAAAAGCCAATGCAAAGAAGCCAAGATGGCAGGCATTAGTGCCATAGCCAAAACTTTGGTGTAATGTGCTGCTTCAACACTGCTGATGCTGTAACTTGCAAATCCATATGCAACGGCCGCCAGTGCCCCATAGAGTGGTTTAACCTTGAAGGCAGTCATCAGCAAATAAAAACCAATAAAAGACAAGAATAATATTTGAAATGGATAGGCCGTATTACTGAATGGCGTTAAGTAATTGTAACTCTTAATTTGATTGCCAGAAGGTTTCCCTTTAATCATTGTTGAAGGCATGCCAGAAAAAATAGCATTCGTCCAACCCGGAAACTCACCATCTTTATCGGTGTATTTAACCAATTCTGTACCCTTTAACAAACCTTGGGTAACGTCATCTTCTTTGTGGCTATAACCGTTAAACGTTCTGATATAATAAACATATCCTACAAGGAAAAAAGCCAACAGCACCAATGCATGTGGCTTTACATCTTCAAGCAACTTTTTAAAGTTCATACGGCAAATATAGGGGCAAACTCTGATAGAAAGATTTTTTCATGAATAAAATTTTTGATGTAATTTGCCCCAATGAAATCGAATCCTAAAATTCTGCATTTAAGTGCCAGCGATAACGGCGGCGCTTATGTATTTGCGGAAAACTTAATATCAGGACTTCATTCTCAGAAAATCGAGGCAAAACATATTGTCTTCAGTGGGGAGCACGAAACCTTCAAATTTTCTAAATTCAAGAAACTAGACCACTTCATTAAATTCTCTTTGCATGCCATCGAAAAGTTCATGCAATTGTTCTACGAAAAAGACAAAGATGTGCGCTTTAAATTTTCTATGGGCAAACCAGGAATTCCTGGTTTTATGCTTAGAAACATTTGTAAAGATTTTGACATCATTCACTTGCACTGGATAAACAAAGGTTTTATCAATATCAAAGATCTTGCCTCAATCAAGAAGCCCATTGTGTGGACTTGCCATGACCTCTGGCCCATTAGCGGAGGTTGCCATTTGAGTTATGATTGCCAAAACTTTCAAAAAGCTTGTGGCAATTGTCAGTTTATGAAAAGCCCTAGTGCCCGCGATTTATCCAATACCTTACACAAACAAAAAGCGGATTTATATAAAAACTTAAATTTGAGTTTTGTTAGCCCAAGTGCTTGGATGGAACAAAACGTGGCCAATTCAAGTCTAGGAAAAAACCACCATCACCTGAGTATAAACAATGGTGTCGACACCAAGGTATTTAACTATAAAGAAAATAGCTCAGATAAGTTTGTTATCGGTTTTGTTGCCGCCAATTTGAACGACAAAAACAAAGCCTTATACAGACTCATTGGCGCCATAAAATTATTGCCCAATCCGAAAGATTTCAAACTCTTATTGGTGGGGAATAAAAAACACGATTTTGAATTTGAAATCCCAATTGCATACGAGCATGTTTCAAACATTCAAAGCAAAGAATCAATGGCAGAACAATACCAGAAAATGGATTGTTTGGTGTGTACTTCAAGTATCGAAACCTTCCCTACAACCATAATGGAAGCGTATTGTTGTGGGGTTACTGGATTAGGATTTAAGGTCGGTGGAATTCCTGAAATTATAGAAAAAATGAATGGACAATGCGCTCCTGCTTTTGATATCAATTCTTTGAGTTTATTGATACAAAATGCATCAAATATTAGAGGCGATAAACAGCGAATATCTGAAAAAGCCAAAGCGGTTTTTGGATTAGAAAAAACTGCTTCTGAATATCTAAAAGTTTATACTGATTTATTCTACCACAAAGCTTAATCGCTTTGTCAACTTTACATTTTGCATTACCATGTGGTAAACACCCGGAGCCAGTGAAGAAGTCTCTGAAATTTCTGTTTCTCCATTTTCCAAAGAAGCATTTGCTACCAATTTACCATCGCTGCTATAGATTGCATATTCTATTCTGCCAATCAAATCGGTTTGAATAGTCAAAACCTCATTTAATTTCAAAGGATTTGGATACAATATTAGGACTGGTGAATTGCTGTTATTGCTCAATAAATCATCAATTGAACTGGTATTAGAACATGAATTGTATTTCACACGCATAATACCTGAAGCAACATTTCCGGAACCTGCAATATTGATTCTTCCTCCACCAACAATAGCAGAGTCACCATAAAATGCCATTCCCTCAATGATTTCATCAAAATCGGGATTGAAACGTGACACAAATATCCCATTGCTGGCAAATGAATTGTCTACACTTCCATTGGCCTTTAATTTTAAAATATACACCGACCTGTATCCATTGTAGACAATATTGCCTCCATTATAAACATCGCCTTTACAATCGACTAAAACCTTACTAAAAGCAGAATAATCAGCCATAGAATCAGCAAAAAAACCATTGCTTCCAAAAGAAACATTCAGCAAACCATTTAAATTTATTGAAGCAACGAGGGATTTTTGGTTTGCGTTGATAATACAATTGCCATTTACGATTACTTCATTAGACTTCAAGCAGACATCATAAAGATTTGTTGGATTGCCATTGTAAACGACTTTCTTAACACAATTACCATTAAAACTGTTAATTCCAATGCCATTGGTATCAATCAAACAAACCAATCCTTCTGGAGTGGTAATGTTATTACTGATGCCTGCAACGGCAACTCTATTGTTTGCCATATCTAAGTTAATACCAAACAAACGCTCGTTGAAGCTATTTGTGCTAATATAAATTCCACCAATTTGACCAAAGCGATTATCTAAGCTGCCATTTGGTGTTACTTTCCATACAGCACTTTTCAAGACAGTAGAAACTGTCATGTATCCCGCCAAATATATTGAACCACTTGGTGCCACTTCCATTGCCCAAGCATCGCAATTAAAGTTGTTGGGATTGATTATTAACACGCCGTTCTTTCCAAAAGTATTGTCTATGGTTCCATTGTTGTTAACACGCAAAACAAATGCTCTAAAGTAAGGACCTGCAGAATTTTGTCCGCAGATTAAATACTTCCCATTGCTCAAGGCCTTAACACAGCGTCCATAATCGTAATCTGGATTTACATCATATTTAAACTGACCTGAACTTCCAAAACTGTTATCTACTGTTCCATTGCTGTTGTATCTTGTCAGGAAAATATTTTTCGTAGAGGAGTTTCGGTCGTGACCAAGAACCAAGGTCTTCATATCTTTGTCAACACAAATACTGTTGGCGGTTTCATCGCTGGAATTTATTTTTCCTGTAGAATTAAAACTAGCGTCCAATACGCCGTTTTGAGCAATTACATTCATAGCACAAAACGAAATTAGAGCGAACAATGAGAACTTTTTCATAATCAAATGGAAATTATTAGAGTAACGAAAATACAACTTATTTAGAAAAAATCAAATCCGCAATTTTGATGCTCAGCAGTTTAGCCGAATTTTCATCTAAGTGGCTGGCATCATAAGAATGTATTCTTGAATCATGAACCTTAATGCATTCTATTCCTTCTGCTTCTATTTTACTGAACAAATCTTGACAAAAATTAGACGTTAATTTATCTTCTAAAATACGCATGCGCTCGGTTGTTGGAATTCTTGTCGCCACAATTCTTATTCCCTCTGTCTTTAATTTCTGTAGCGTTTCTAAAAACACCCTCACAGCAAAAGTATCGATTTTATTGGCCTTCAATTGCCTGCTATATTGGTTTATGGCTGCCATAGAATCATAAGGTAATTTGCTTGACCCTACAAAACCAGAATTCAAATTGAATTTTTCTAAATAAAATTCCTTGTGCTTGTACTTCACAAAATCGGAAATGGCATAACGCTTGAAAAAATAGAGTTCAGGATAAACATTCGTTTTGATCCACAAGTCCTTTGCGCCTTGAGATTCGATCTTTTTTAAATGTCCATTTTCTTGAGAACTTTCAATAAAAGAATTGGGCGATAAGCCTATTATGAGAATCCGTTTGCCATTGGTTTTCAACAAACTTTTCGCCTTCATAAGAATATAAGGGTCAAGTCCCGCACTGCTAAAACCAAAATTAATTGCTCGTACATTTGCTCCAAGCATTTTGAAATATGCTGCTTCAATTTCTTCTGGGTCTATGCCTCTATATACCCTTGAATCGCCAACCGCAACAACATCGTAAATCGAATCCGCTGTTACTTTATGCGCCCAAAAACTTTCCTTCAACATATTGTTGCTGGTCTTCAGTTTTAAAAGGGCCAAATACAGCAAGACCAACAAAATGGGTGTAGCAAATAGGAATGCTAGGGATTGTCTCTTGGCGTGTATATTTCGCTTAATCTGTCCCATTAAAATTGAAAATAAATAAACCCTTGTTCCTCGCCTCTAAAAAAAACAATCAAACACACAATCAATCCCCAAAACAAACCTTGTAAAGCCCAATGCTTTAAAGAATTAAAAAACCTTTTATACAGGGGATATAACTCTACAAACACCCCAATTAATATCCAAATAGTTGCACTGTTACTTATGAGCTCCATCCATTTTACTTTGTGGTTAAACGCAAACATATTGCGCACAACAAACAAGGCATCGTCTAAGTTGCTTGCCCTAAAAAACACCCAAGCAATCAGTACCCCGATGAAAACAATTAAGGGATACTTTTTAAACGTTAAAGCAGGAATTCTAGAAGCAAAATACCGTCTGTATAAATTCTCCAATGTCAAATACAAAGCATGCAAGCCTCCCCATATAATAAAGGTAAAGTTAGCCCCATGCCATAAGCCTGAAAGCAGCATTGTAATCCATCGGTTCCATTCAGAACGCCACTTTCCCTTGCGGTTTCCACCAAGTGAAATATAGACATAGTCTTTGAAAAAACTAGACAATGAAATATGCCAACGACGCCAGAATTCGCTAAACGAACCAGACAAATAAGGATGGTTAAAATTCAATCTGAAATGTATGCCGCACAATTTTGCCAAACCACGGGCTATGCTGCTATAACCATTAAAGTCAAAGTAAATTTGAAAGGCAAAACCAAGCATACAATACCACCAAGTCAGTGAATCGGTGGTGCTGTGAATTTCATCAAATTGTTCATTCACCATGATGGCAATATTGTCAGCCAACACCATTTTCAAAAAAAATCCCCACAAAATCGTTTTGCAGGCATTGACTATTTGAAGGTGGTTTAGTTGATGCGATTTATTTAATTGAACCAAAACTTCTTTAGCCCTTATAATGGGACCTGCCACTAGATGCGGAAAGAAAGAAATAAAGGCCATAAAATGCAAAATATTCTTTGCCGGCTCTGCTTTCCCTCTGTACAAATCGATGGCATAACTCATGGAGTTAAACGTATAAAAACTAATCCCTATGGGCAAGACCAAAGAATACTCAGGAATGGTATCGGCAAAGCAAGTGGTAAAGCCGGCATCATTCATCCAATCGTTAAATTCGTGCACCAACCAAACACTGTATTTGAAAAAACAAAGTGAAGCGATATTGGTCACCATAGACAAGGTTAACCAAAACTTCTTCCGTTTTTCAGACCGGTAAATTTTAAGTCCACAAAAATAATCGACACTTCCGGTTCCGAGCAATAAGAACATAAAGCGCCAATCCCACCATGCGTAGAAAACAAACGACATGATACAAATCCATAACCACTTTGCATTGTTGTTCTTCTGCACCCAAGGCCAGGCGGCAAAAAACAATACAGCAAAAACCAGAAATGGAATTGAATTGAATATCATTTACAAATAGCTTACAAACTTCGTATAGTCTTTTTTATGACCTTCGGTTCTTTTGTTTTCGACATGACCCAAAACAAAGAATCCCAATAAGGTTTGATTTTCATTGAGCTTCAAATAGTCAAACATAGCTTTTGAATAAGTCCCCATGCCAGTACTCCAATAGCCCCCAACCTGTTCAAATTGGCTTAAAGACAAATACATATTCTGTACGGCCGCAGCTACTGCGCAGAGATCTTCCCTTTCAATACTTTTCGTATCGGATTCCCTTTCCATCACAATGGCAACGGCATGAGAAACTTGCAGGGCATACTGTTTTATCTTATCGAACTTCGCTTGGTTAAACGATTCCACAGCTGTTTCTGTTTGATAAATCTCAGCCGCTTTATTCACCCAATTCTCAAGGCTATGATCCTTTATTACAATAAATCGCCAAGGGTAATTGCTTTTGTGGTTGGGTGCAAAATTGGCATTCTGCAATAAGGTTTCTAAAACCGTTTGATCTATTTTCTCACCCGTAAATTCTTTCGGATATATGCTGCGCCTTTGCGCAATGATTTCGTTAATTTGATTTTGCACGCGACTTAATAATTGAATGGATAATGACACTGAGTAATATTATTCCCGCACCTACGTAAAACTGAGGTGTTAAATATTCATGTTCTTTTAAAATAAGAGCCGCCAATATGATGCCATATACTGGCTCCAGATTAATGGCCAAATTGGCTGTAAATGCAGATACACGCTTCATCGCATTCAAGTTCATCACAAAAGCTACATTGGTGCACACCAAGGCTAAAAGGGCAATCCAAAGCACATCGGCATATTGGGAGTCAATTAACTTCGGCTCCATGGTCAAAGGCATAATATTGAATGAATTTACTGGTAAAACTTCATCTATATGCACTTGGAACAAAAGCAAAATACATAAGAAAATAAAGCCTCCACTGAGCTCGGTAAATGACATCACTTTGGTATCGACCTTTCGGGCAAACGTGGAGTTAATGGTGGAAAACAAAGCCGCCATAAATGTAGAAAAAACACCAACAGCAATGGCCAAGGCATAATTACCCGAACCTTCCGTTTCTTCTGGCGTGTAATAGGCAATGATGCAAATTCCAAGCAAAGCCAACAAACCCAAGAGCACATCCATAAGCACAAAACGCTTGCGGTAAATTAACGGCTCGAGTACAGAGGTAAAGGTACTCGTAAGACCAAAACAGCCCAAAGTAAGTGAGGCGCTTTTCCCGATTTTAATGGAGCCATAGAAAGTCAACCAATGAATGGCCACCATAACACCAATGCCTGCAAGCTTGAGCAATTGCATTTTATCAGTATTGCGCAACGCCTTAAAAAACCCTGGTATTAAGAAAAACCCCAAGGCCGCCAACCACATGCGGTGCCACACCAAAGTAAAATGATCGGTGCTAATTAAAGCCCCTAGAATGGCGGTAAATCCAAATATAAAAACCGCAATATGCAGCTGTAAATAGGCGTTTTTATCTTCAGATTTCATTGAATAGGCGAAAATATAAATTATTTATGGCATTTAAGTCTAGATTTATAAACAGCAAAATATTCTCCTAATAATGAATACAAGTAGGCGTATACGTTTAATATTGCACTTGTGACCCAGCATGCTTAAGTTTGCAGCATGGATGTTCTCGACTACGACAAATTATTTATGAGCAAGGCGCTCGACCAAGCGCAAATGGCATTTGAAGAGGACGAGGTTCCGATTGGCGCCGTTGTTACCTGCAACAACAAAATAATTGGCAAAGGCTATAACCAAACCGAACGCCTCAAAGACATCACTGCCCACGCCGAAATGTTGGCCATTACCGCCGCATCGGCCCACCTTGGCAGCAAGTATTTAGACGAATGCACTTTGTACGTCACCATAGAACCTTGCGTGATGTGCGCTGGTGCCATTAAAAACGCGCGCTTTGGTAAAATTGTTATTGGCGCCTCTGAACCTAAAACCGGTTTCAGTAATTTTGTATCCGAAGACTTCAATTCCAAAACCGAAATGATTACCGGCATGCTCGAAGACGAAGCCCGCACGCTGATGCAGACTTTTTTTAAGGCAAAGAGAGGATGAAGAAGAGAGGGTGAATGAGAGTGAGAATGATGAATCAATTTTAGAATTCATTTCGATTGTTTTTTTGGGCGCCTTTCCGTATTAACCCATGGTGTGTTTCGGCTCTGTGAAACTCTAATATCGGGTTGCCCGCCGCTTCCCAGTTGCAGATTTTGCTATCACCTTCGCTAAAGCTACACTGATTAAGACAAGCCGCAAAAACGCAACGGGACAGGTCGCTGCGGCTTTTTGGCCGAAGCGCCACAAGAGCCCTGTACTAGAGTTTTTCACTTTGTTTCAAACACAGTACGGGGTAAACTGCACGCCGGTCATCGGGGCGCGATTTTCGTTGATTTTATTTTCTGCAGAGACAGGGCATACACTGCCTCAACATGGAAACAACGGTTTCAACACATCTCTTAAACCGAAATCCCCAACAAACATCGATTGCCTTCCTCATCCCGATAGCTATCGGGACTCTTGTTTCACCCTGCATGGTGATTGTTGCTCTGAACAATCTCTCGTGCAGAGCTCTTGCGGCTTCCCAACTGACCACCATCAACCCCCAAACTTGACCATGGTCAGAATTTTAATTCTAAACCTTGCTTAGCATTGCAGAATTAAAATGGAAAACGAAACCAAATTAAAGCATTTTGAGTCAATTATTGACGCAGATAGCAACATCGAACCACGCGATTGGATGCCTGAAGATTACCGCAAACACTTAGTTCGCCAAATATCTCAACACGCCCATTCCGAAGTTATTGGTATGCAACCAGAAGGAAATTGGATTAGCCGAGCGCCAAGCTTAAGGGCTAAGAAAATTCTCTTGGCCAAAATTCAAGACGAAGGCGGTCATGGTCTATACCTCTACTCTGCTGCTGAAACACTAGGCATTAGCCGCGATGAACTGATACAACAACTGCACAGCGGTAAAGCCAAATACTCCAGTATTTTTAATTACCCTGCACTTACCTGGGCCGATATCGGTGCCATTGGTTGGTTGGTTGATGGCGCTGCCATTGTTAACCAAGTGTCTTTGCAAAGAACCTCTTACGGTCCATACGCCCGTGCCATGGTGAGAATTTGTAAAGAAGAAAGTTTCCACCAAAGACAGGGCTATGAAATTATGGCCCACATGATGCAAGGCACACCAGAGCAACAAGAAATGGCACAAGATGCCATGAACCGCTGGTGGTGGCCTTCCCTAATGATGTTCGGTCCTCACGACACCAATTCACCACATTCTGGCAATGCCATTAAATGGAAAATTAAACGCGCCAGCAATGATGTGCTGAGACAAAAGTTTATTGACAAAACCGTTCAACAAGCTGAAATCATTGGACTCACCGTGCCTGATAAAGACTTAAAATGGAACGAGGAAACCAAACACTACGAACATGGTGAAATTAATTGGGAAGAATTCCAAAGCGTTATCAATGGCAATGGCCCTTGCAACAAACAGCGTATGGACAACCATTTAAAGGCACACCACGAAGGTGAATGGGTAAGAAAAGCAGCCACTGCTTATGCATTAAAACAAAATCAATCTGTAAAACAATAATCAAATGGAAAATATTCAAGATTCACAATGGCCTCTTTGGGAGGTTTTCATACAATCGCAAGCCGGCACACCATACAAACATGCTGGCAGTGTGCATGGACCAGATAAAGCTATCGCCATGCAAAACGCTAGAGATACTTATTTCAGAAGAAACGAAGGCACCAGTATATGGATAGTTCTAAGCAATGCCATTGTTGCTTCAGACCCTAACGACAGCGACATGTTGTTCGATCCTTCAAACGATAAAGCTTACCGTCATCCGACATTTTACACCATGCCAGAGGGGGCATTAAACATATGAGAATGAAACAAGAAGACGTCTTATTTTTATATACCCTGCGCTTGGCCGACGATGCGCTTATTCTCGGTCACCGTCTCGGTGAATGGTGCAGCAAAGCCCCAATCTTAGAAGAAGATTTGGCCCTAACCAATATTGCCTTAGACATGATTGGCCGCGCTGAAGCCATTTTAAGATATGCCACAGAGGTCGAAGGCAAAGGACATACGGAAGATGACTTGGCCTACAAACGTCCTGAACGCAGGTTTTACAACCACTTATTGGTGGAACAAGAAAACGGCGATTTTGCACACACCATTGCCCGCCAATTATTGGTCTCTACTTTCGAATACCATTTGTATACTGCTTTGTTAAAAAGCAGCGACGAGAACATTGCAGGTATTGCAGCGAAAGCCATCAAAGAAATTAAGTACCATAAAAAACATGCCAGCGATTGGTGCATTCGCCTAGGCGATGGAACCAGTGAAAGCAAAGAACGCATGCAAACTGCGCTTAACGATTTGTGGATGTATACCGGCGAACTTTTCGAAACCGATGAGATCAACGAATGGTTGCATGAAGGTGGTATTGCCGCTGATGTGAGCAAATTGGAAGGTCCTTGGAAAACCGACATCGTTGATGTGTTGGGACAGGCAAAGCTTTCGGTGCCAAGTTCAGGCTATATGCAAACCGGCAGCCGCAAAGGTGTTCACACCGAAAAGTTAGGGTATATATTGGCCGAAATGCAATATTTGCAAAGAGCCTACCCTGACGCGAAGTGGTAAAACACAAACTTTAATTGCATACCTTTGTTAATTCAAAGTGCTGCACTATACAACCTACCTCCACAATCCAGATTCCGAATGGGTAACCTTCGTGCATGGTGCGGGTGGAAGCAGTTCTATTTGGTTCAAACAAATACGCGATTTTAGCAAACATTTTAACTTGGTTTTAATAGACCTGCGCGGTCATGGCCAATCGAAAAAACCAATTTACGAAAAACTAAAACAATACAGTTTTGACGTTATTGGCGACGAGGTTATCGAAGTGCTTAATCACCTTCAAATTAAGAAAACCCATTTCATTGGCATCTCTTTAGGCACCATTATCATTCGTGAGATTTCAGAACGCTACCCGCAATACACCAAAAGTATGATTATGGGTGGGGCGGTAATGAAACTCAATGTGCGTGGCCAATTGCTGATGCGTCTTGGCAATATGCTCAAATCGGTGGTGCCTTATTTGATACTTTACCGTTTTTTGGCATGGACCATTATGCCGCGCAAGAAACACCGCGAATCGAGAAACTTATTTATTGGTGAAGCGAAAAAATTGTACCAAAAAGAATTCAAACGCTGGTTTACCCTAGTGGCAGAAGTGAACCCTTTGCTCAACTTTTTCAGGATTAAAGACTGTGGCATCCCAACCCTTTACATTATGGGAGCAGAAGACCATATGTTCTTACCTTCTATCAGCAAATTGGTTAAAAACCATTTGTCTTCACAGCTCTACGTAATACCCGCCTGTGGCCATGTGGTGAATGTGGAACAGCCTCTAATCTTTAATGAAGAGGTTATTCGTTTTATCAAACAAGACACCAATTAACGCTTTAAATTTTCTTCAGGTAGTTCAAGTCCTCTAGAATACACCCACTCATTGAATATTTGTAGTCTTAAATTCATGAAGACTTTTTCCAATAGCATTTGGTTGTAGAGTTTTAAGAAATCAGGACCAATAAAGCGGCCATTATACATAATTTCGGTCAAACCCGCCATGTCAGAATTTCCTTTTTCAAAACCGTATTTTTTTAAGACCCTGTTGACACTATCGGCATTGCATCCTGGATAAAAAGTGGTGTACATCCCAAAGCCAAGAAAACCATAATTACCCAATTCCGTTTTCTCATTTCTTGGCATTAAACACTGAGAAATATTATCGATTGCCACCTCGCCTTTCAAGAGCTTCAAATAAAACGAATCGTTGTAGGCATTGCCTTTCGGAAATTTCACAGCCCAATAATTATTTTGATAATGTCTTTGTTTTGCAAATTCAAAATTAGGATACCGTGACTCCAAATCATTGATCAATTGCTCATCCGGTCTCCAATCTTTTTTAAAGGTAAAAACATAAACATTGCTGTAGACTACTTTTTTCTGCTGCCCGAAATCCCAAAAAAATGCATCATTGGGCTGCAAAAACTCAAGGTTATAAAAATGCATTTGTGACCCAATTTGTTGGTAAGGATAAGCAATCAAAGCTTTTCCCCTATTGCATTTCAATATAACCGTGTCGGTGCCTTCTGTTACGTGCAAAGAACACACTTGTAAAATATTATTATTTACAATAGGCTTGTAGTACTTTCCTTTTGCAAAGGCTGTAATATCTGCTTTAATGGGATTGTTATAATCATTATTCAAATACGCAATTGTAATCAATTTACTCCAAGTGGTATCAGGGAGTGGCATGCCTTTATCATCCCAATACTTCCAGGTGTACAATTTCTGATTGTTGGCCCCTACTATACCCATGCATTTTGGCAGACGTCCATTTTGCAATTTCAAATATTGCTTCCCCTCAGGATGCTCCACATGAATATTGTTTCCATTTTGAACATAGGCATGGCGCAAGACGATGTATTCCAATTTGATGTCGTTCCATGGGCTATAACTGGTAACTACATTGATGTTTACTTGAACCAATTCAATGTTCTCTGATTGATACGGGTTAATGGTATCTGAAAAATAAATATACCCCAAATGTTTGGGCTTGGTGCGTTTGCTAAAGGTAAAGCGGTCTGGTTTACGCACATGAATTTTATTGATGATTAAATCTTCCGTACCCGTATTCTCAAACACAAAAGTATCTTTTATAATTAAATGAATATATCCACCTGCGGAATTATAATGCTTTTTTTGACTGCTTGCTTCTATCAAGTATCTTTGGTGAAAAGCGCCTAAAGAATGGTACCCGCCATTTTTCCATAAGATAAAACCATTTTGCCCCATTAAGAAGTGATGAAAAAAAGCAAAGAAGATGAAAAGTGTAATCCGCATGACCTTAATACCCTAGGTTAAGCAAAGGTAAATATTTTATTTTTGCTTGTACGCCTCACAGGCCTTTAAAACAATATCTTTAATGGGCAGCAACTTATATCCATGAGACAATATTTTTTGGCTATTGTAGCGGTGAATTTTAACAGAGGTTCTAAGGGTCTCAGGACTTAGATTGGTGTTCTTAAACAATAGCCCATTGATTTTGAACAAGATGGTAACCCAAGGTAAATAGCTTGCCTTCATTTCGTTGCTAGGGGCTTTGACGTCCAAGCCTTCAGCCATGGTATCGAATAGTTCTTTATACGTCAGGTTCTCAGCCACCATCACAAACCGTTCGTTCTTAAGTTCAGAAAACGCAAGTGAGACCATAATGTCCGCTAGGTTTTCAACCCCAATAAAACCATTGACCCCATTGGTGTAAAATTTCAGTCCACGGTTGATGTTGTCAAACAAACGGCAAGAGCCTTTTTTCCAAGCACCTGCACCGAGTATTATTCCAGGATTAACCACCACAGTGTCTAAACCCTCCTCTACCCCGCGCCATACTTCCAATTCTGCCAAGTGCTTGCTTTCGGCATACATGGTATTGTTCAAATCATCTACCCATTGGGTTTCTTCGTCAATCATGCCAATACCATCAAAACGTCCTAAGGCGGCGGTGCTGCTGGCGTAAATTAGTTTATTAACCCCTGCTTTTAAACAAGCATTCACCACATTGGCAGTGCCTTCGCCATTGACCTTAAACAGTTCTACTCTATTGCCATTAAAACTCACTTTAGCCGCGGCGTGAAAAACCATTTCAGCACCTTCAAACAATTGATCTAAACGCAAGATGTCCAATAAATCAGCATCCTCCCAAACCAAGTTGTTCATTAAAGACGATTGGTTATCGGCGAGAACCAAATTTGAAATGTATTGAAACTCGTCTAAACTAGAGCTGCTGCGCTTCAATGCCATCACTTTACGCCCCTGTTTTAGAAGGGCACAAACCAAATAAGAACCTAAAAAACCATTGGCGCCAGTTACGATCAGCATGTTGAAAGATTGATGTGGCAATATTCGGTTTTTTATCTCAATATTGAAGCATCATGTTAGAGGCATTTTTTACCCCCGTTGAAAAATCAATTACCAAGCAATTTGCCAAAACAAGTGGCGTGCTTGGTTCTGAATTAAAAATACATTCAAATAAATTCCCAAGCACCAAAAACATTGATCTTGCCATTATTGGTTTGGGCAAAAATGCCGACCATTGCCGCAGAGAATTGTATGCTTTACAATACCATTTTTCAGGCATAGAAATCGCTGATTTTGGAAATCTAAACCACGACGGTTCGAATAAAAATCTGCAAGCCGGTCTGTGCGAATGCATTTTTGCCTTGCGTGAAGAAAACATCATTCCAATTTTTATTGGGGAAAACGTCAATTACAGCGAGGCTTTGTATAAAAGCATCAATTACCAAAAAACAGACATTGCTTTGGTGTCTCCTTACATTGCCTATAATCCAGATGAATTGGCTTGGAAATTGGAACAAAAAAAGAAATTGTTTCATACCTCTTTCATTGGCATACAAAACTTTTTAAATTCACAAGCCACCATTCAGTTTTCCAGTGATATATTTTCAGAACAAATCCGTTTGGGCGACTTGCGTTCCAACATCGCACAAGTTGAGCCCTTGCTAAGACAAGCCGACTTATTTGAATTCGATTTAAGCGCCATTAAATACAGCGATTTTAATTCTGCAAGTGCACATCTGCCTAGCGGATTAAGCAACCAAGAAGCTTGTGCCATTTGCCGCTATGCTGGCATTTCAAACACCATTGGATTGTATCTATTCAACCATTTTGCATTAAATGAAACCCATGCCACCGATGCCCAACAATTGGCGCAAATGATATGGTACACCATCGATGGCATTGCCAACCGATTCAACGATATGCCAATGCTTAACAACCGCAATTTTACGGTTTACAAATGCCATGCACACAGCGGTGAAGACATGTTGTTTTTGTACAGTGAATTGAGTGGCAGATGGTGGATGCAAGTTCCTAATTTAGACAAGAAGAAAAAAACAGCGCCCAAATTTATTGGCTGCTCGGAGAACGACCACCAGGTTGCAGAACAGGGCGAAGTGCCAGAAAAATGGTACAGAGCGAGTGGGTTGTAGATACAAGGGATTAGGGGACCCACCTAAGTTTCACTTCTATGGGCAAAGTAGGGTATAGAGTTTAGGTTTTTTCGAAAATGACTCGACCTAGAAAAAGTAAAACATGTTGTTGGAATCCCTGCCAACAACGCCATGAAAAAATGACGTCGTAGTTGTTTACGATGATACTAGTTTGAAATGAAACTCTCATACTTCTATAAAAGGATCCATGTTGTTGGAGTACTCGCAAGCTCGCGAAACCGCTATCGCTCAGGTCCTCGCCAACAACGCCATAAAAAAAATGATGTCGTGGTTGTTTACGATGATTCTTGTTTCAAATTAAATTCTCATACTTTTCTAAAAGGATACAATGTGAGTGAATGAATACCACATCCACTCTCACTCCCACTCCCACTCTCCTGTCCCTTTCCGCCCCTGATGGAAGCGACAGCCTTATGCATACAAATTGTTTTTTTTGCACTTAGGGCTGGGCGGCGCGGCGGCAAGCCATAGCGCAAGTAGCAAAAAACAAGTTTGTAAAATAAGCTATAGCGTACAGCAGGAAACGGGGCCCAAATCCAGAGCCAGAGTGAATGTGCCCAGCACCAGAGACTACACTTCGTTTCGTCACGGTACAGGGTAACAATGTGAGTCCGAATGTGATGACCGCTTACACAATCTCGGAGAGTTGCGCATTCGCTCTCGCTTACATTTGTCTGTTTTCAGCAACCCACTCGTTGATATACGAAACAATATCGACGGTAGAGGTGCCTGGGGCAAACAAACGCGCTACGCCTTGTGCATTTAAGCTTAGCATGTCGTCGTCAGGAATAATACCACCGCCAATCAGCAATACATCTTTCAATTCTTTATCCTTCATCACCTGAATGATTTTGGGAAAAACGGTGTTGTGTGCACCCGATAATATGCTTACACCGATAACGTCAACGTCCTCTTGCAAGGCTGCGTTAACCACCATTTCGGGGGTTTGTCTCAGTCCTGTGTAAATAACTTCCATACCAGCGTCTCTCAAGGCTGTAGCAATAACTTTTGCTCCGCGGTCGTGCCCGTCGAGTCCCACTTTTGCGATTAATACACGAATTGGTCTATTGATAGTACTCATTATTGAATGCGTTTAAATTTTATAGCATCACGGCGTTTCATGAATTTCTCACAATACGCTTTAAATGCTTGGTTGTCCATGGTGTATTCACCACTCTCTTTTCCGGTTAATTTTAAGCCTGCGCGTTGCATGCGTTTGGTGCTTTTCTTGGTCAATACCAATTTGTAAATATACAAATTGTTGTGGTCGAACTCGAAAGGATATACATACCAAGCATGGTTGCCGAGGCTGTCGCTGCGGTGTATGTTGATGTAATAAAAATCACCCAAATGGCTCAAGGTATTGTTGCTGTCGTTTTGCGACAATATGCCCGACACCAAAGGATCACTACTAATTACCCCATTTGCACAAATGCTCAACACATGGGTGTCTTTGTATCCTTTATGTTTTTCTATGAACTGGTATTTGCCGTAAATGCTTTCTGGAAATGTTTTAATGACAACACCTGGACGGGCGGTAAAGCTCGCCATTTGACAGGCGCTGAGTAAAACCAAAAAACTTAAGTAAGCAAAACCTTTTTTCATATTATGCAGTTTGTGGTATTTTTTGAATGGCTATTTTAATCCTCTCGGCAGAAGCTTTAATACCAATCAGCACAAGCATTTCGTATAACGGTGGTCCACCTGCTTCTCCGCTCAAACAAACCCTAAGAGGTTGCATTAAAGAACCAGGGTTTATGCCTTGCTCGGTAGCCATTTGCTTCATTGCTGCTTCGATTTCTGTAGCACTTGCATTCTGCATATTCGTCAAACTATCAGCAAATCCATCTAAAAATGCAGACACTTGTGGGTTCCATTTTTTAGCCACTACCTGATCATCGTATGCCTTAGGCAATTCAAAAAAGAAAGCAGACTTTTCTATAATCTCGTGTTTGAAATTCACTTTCTCACGGATCAATTGCACCACTTGGGTTAAATAATCCAATGTGGTTTCGTAGCCTTTCTCTGCAACATCAAACAATATGCTCTCAGCAATTTCTCTAGGGTCTTTAAGCATGAGGTGTTGGTGGTTAAACCATTTGGCTTTTTCAGGGTCAAATTTCGCCCCATTCTTGCTTATCTTTTCTATGCTGAACAATTGGATTAATTCGTCCATGCTAAACAACTCACGGTTGTCTGAGGTATGCCAACCCAATAAGGCCAACATGTTCACCACCGCTTCTGGTTCGTATCCTTTTTCTCTGTAACCACTGCTGATATCGCCAGTTGTTGGGTCGGTCCATTCCATTGGGAACACCGGGAAGCCCAAACGGTCGCCATCGCGTTTACTTAATTTTCCATTGCCATCTGGTTTAAGAATTAAAGGAAGGTGAGCGAATTTAGGCATCACGTCTTCCCAACCGAAAAACTTGTACAACATCACATGCAAAGGTGCAGAAGGCAACCACTCTTCACCACGGATAACGTGGGTGATTTTCATGGTGTAATCGTCGACCACATTGGCCAAATGGTAGGTAGGCATGCCGTCGCTTTTAAACAAAACTTTATCGTCCATAGCAGCGGTTTGCACCAGCACCCAACCGCGAATTAAATCGTGGAATCTTACTTCTTCTTTTCTTGGCAATTTTATGCGTATAACATAGGGTTCGCCAGCTTCCAAACGTCTTTTAACTTCGTCTTCACCTAGTGTCAAAGAGTTTTTCATGTTCATACGGCTAACGGCATCGTATTGAGCAGCCATTCCACCAGCTTTTAACTTCTCGCGCATTTCGTCCAAATCTTCCGTTGTATCGAATGCGTAATAGGCATTACCGGCCTCAAGCAATTGGTCGGCATACTGTCGGTACATGGCTTTTCTATCGCTTTGGCGGTAGGGTTCGAATGGACCACCCACGTGGGTGCCTTCATCAAATTTTATTCCAGCCCAGGTCAAAGAATCAATAATGTATTGTTCAGCACCCGGAACGAAGCGACCTTGATCGGTATCTTCTACCCTCAAAATCATATCTCCTCCTTGTTGTTTTGCAAACAAATAATTGAACAATGCGGTTCTAACACCTCCAATGTGTAAGGGTCCTGTTGGACTAGGCGCGAATCTTACTCTGACTTTCGACATAAAGGTGCAAAATTAAAGAAAAAATGGGAGAATGTTACAGCATAAAAACAAGGACTTAACAAGTGTTGCACCCTCAATAAAAGTGAAGAATAATTATTTTATTGGAGAAACTAAAATCGTCCTAAATCTCAAGAATGGGTATATCCGCTCCCAAAGGTCAATTAATCCAGATAACCTATTTCCAATTTTACTACTTTATACTGCTAAGTGGCATAAAATATCAACACAAGAACTAATTAACGCATGCTTCTGCGTTTTTTATACCAATCAGACTCTGTGGAATTTGAGGTAGTAGAAGCTTGAGAAGATGTTACCTTATTTGAGAAAACAAAAGAAGCAATTAATCCCAAAGCTTCTTCAAGCGTTTGATCCTCTTTTGCCTGCAAATATTCTGGTTTGAAATAATTGTCGATAAATTTGGTGTCAAAATTCCCATTAATGAAATGCTCATTTTCCATAACCCAATGCCCAAATTGCAAGGTATTGGCTACCCCAGAAATTCTGTATTCGCTAATTGCGCGTTTCATTTTATCAATGGCATTGTCACGCGTGTCTGCCCACACAATGAGCTTAGCCACCATATTGTCGTAATGAATCGGAATTTCCATTCCTTCTTCCATACAATCGTCAACCCTGATGCCCGGTCCTTGAGGTACACGGTAAGTGCTCAATGTGCCAATATCAGGCAAGAAGTTGTTCATAGGATCTTCAGCACATACGCGCAATTCTAAAGCATGTCCATTGATTTTCAAATCGTCTTGGGTAAAACTCAAAGGATGACCTTCAGCCACACGTATTTGTTCTTTTACTAAGTCCAAACCTGTTATTAATTCGGTTACTGGATGCTCAACTTGCAAACGGGTATTCATTTCTAAAAAATAGAAATTTAATTTTTCATCCAATAAAAACTCAACCGTTCCAGCTCCACTGTAGTTGGCAGCTCTAGCTACATTCACAGCTGCTTCTCCCATTTGCTTGCGCATTTCAGGAGTCAACACAGCACTCGGTGCTTCTTCAACCAACTTTTGATGCCTCCTTTGTATACTACAATCGCGTTCAAACAAATAACACACATTGCCATGGTTATCGGCCATTAATTGTATTTCAATGTGCCTAGGAGCCGCAACATATTTTTCAATAAACACACTGTCGTCACCAAAAGAACTCAATGCTTCACTTTGGGCCATATGCATTTGTGGTTCAAACTCGTCAACCCCATTGACGATTCTCATACCCTTTCCTCCCCCGCCAGCGCTGGCTTTTATCAAAACGGGAAAGCCAATTTGTACCGCAACTAGCTTGGCGGCTTCTATATCTGTAATGGCTTCTTTCAATCCAGGAACCAAAGGAACCCCAAATTTCTCAACGGCCTGTTTGCTGGCAATTTTACTTCCCATCAAATCCATACTCTCAGCAGATGGTCCTACGAAAATGATGCCCGCTTCAGCCAATTTGATGGCAAATTCAGAACGCTCACTTAAAAATCCATAGCCAGGATGCACCGCATCTACGTTATGGGTTCTGCATATTTCAATGATTTTATCCGCCAATAAATAACTTTCGCGCGAAGGCGGTGGACCAAGTCTGTAGGCCTCATCAGCATAACGAACATGCAGCGCATTGCGGTCGGCATCGCTGTATACGGCAACAGTTTTTATACCCAACTCACGGCAAGTGCGCATTACACGAATGGCAATTTCTCCGCGGTTAGCCACCAATAGTTTTTTAATTGAACGAATCATGGTTTATGTTGCAAACTTAATGAATTTTTATTGGGAAATTAAGAGAGTTTTAAGTCCCATTTTTTCATCCCTGCACCAAAGCCTCATCCAACAATTCCAAAAATTCCTTTTGTGGTATTTCCTTAGCACCAAATTGCAACAAATGCTCGTTGATAAACTGGCAATCGAGCAATGTAAACCCATGCATCTTTAGCCAATCGACTAAAAACACCAAGGCTATCTTACTGGCATTGGTGGCCGTGTGAAACATGCTTTCGCCAAAGAATACTTTCCCCATGGCTATCCCGTACAAGCCTCCTACCATTTCACCGTCGAGCCAGGCTTCAAAACTAAATCCAAAGCCCATTTTATTCAAACCTGAATACACTTCAATAATTTCTTCAGAAATCCATGTCTCATCGCGCTTTGAACAATTCTCCATACACAATCTAAAATCACCATTCAACCTTAATTCAAATGGTTTCTTTAAATAAAGCTTTTTAAGGTTTTTAGGTATGTGGAATTCTTCGGGCAAAATAATGCCACGCATGGTAGGCTCATACCAATAAATTGCATCACCTTCATCCGGATCAGCCATTGGGAATATCCCTTGGGTGTATCCATCCAAAACCTGATGCGCCGTAAGCATAAGTTTAGTCGGTTAAAAAGTCGACATAAGACAAGCGACGGAAATCGCTTACCCTATCTCTTAATTTATTGGCATCAATGTCCAATATGTTTTCGGTTCCAAATTTCTCAACGCAAAAACTCGCCAATGCACTTCCGTAAATCAAGGCGCGTTTCATGTTTTCAAAACTTATATCATCTGTGCTGGCCAACCATCCAATAAAACCACCAGCAAATGTATCTCCAGCACCCGTTGGGTCGAACACGTCTTCTAACAACATCGCAGGAGCGAAATAAACTTCCTCTTCAAAAAACAACAAGGCACCATGTTCACCCTTTTTAATAATTAAATATTTAGGGCCCATGGTCAATATTTTTCTTGCCGCTTTTCTCAAACTGTATTCGCCAGACAATTGTCTAGCTTCTTCATCGTTGATGCTTAACACATCAACCATGCCAATGGTCTTTTTCAAATCGTCCATCGCAATGTCCATCCAAAAATTCATGGTGTCCATTACAATCAATTTGGGTCTGTTTTTAAGTCTAGAAATTAAAGTACTTTGTACAATAGGGGCCAAATTACCCAACATCAAATAATCTGGGCTCTCCAAGCCAGCTGGTACAATTGGGTCAAAATCAGCCAGTACATTTAATTCTGTTACCAAGGTCTCTCTGCTGTTCATGTCATTGAAATAACGGCCACTCCAGAAAAACGATTTTTCGCCTGCCTTAACCTGCAAACCTTTGGTATTAATACCTTTGTTGTTTAACAAGTCGATGTATTCTTGTGGAAAATCGTCGCCCACCACTGCTATCAATGCCACGTCTTCTGTAAAATAAGATGCAGCCAAACTAACATAGGTAGCTGCTCCACCAATAATTTTGTCTGTTTTTCCAAATGGGGTTTCAATGGCATCGAATGCTACTGTACCTGTAACTAATAAACTCATATCGGGTGCAAAAATGGACTTATTTCTTTAATTAAAAAAACGGAATCTCCCATTTAACATAATGACAATGCTCAAGATGCTCATACCTTAAAAAATGATGTTGATAGATTTTTTACTTTTCAAACAATAAATACAATTTCATTTTAGTTAATTGCAGCAAAATGAATACGCTCAAAATCCAACATGTAAAGGATTGCTTTGAACACGGAGACCATAATTTAGGCATGCGCCGATTAACCGACTGTGTTATGGACACCAATGATCTAAACATACAACAAAGCTTACTTGACCTCTTCGATGTGTACGAATCAAGCAATGCTATTGATCCAAATGACTTAGACCGTCTAATTCAAAAACTAAATCAATACCAATATACTGATAAGTCGGTAAGTAATTCAAGCTTATTGGAAGTAAGCAATCTTGAAAAAAAATACCATAGCAGTCAATTTAAAATCTCCCCAATAAGTTTTGCACTTAAATATGGTGAAGTGGTCGGTCTAGTTGGAGAAAATGGCAATGGCAAAACGTCTTTACTTCGTCTATTATGCAAAGACCTTGAACCAGATGCAGGAACAATAAAATACGCCGCCGAAGAAGAAAGTAAAAGCCTGTTTGCCCTTAGGTCCAGACTTGTATATATCCCGCAGCGGGTTCCCCGTTGGTATGGTTCTTTAATGGACAATCTTCATTTTACCCTCAGCTCATATGGCATAACAGGACAAGAAAACTTGATGCGTGCAGAACTCATCATTGCTCGTCTCGGCCTTCGTCCTTTTAAAAACCACACTTGGAACAGCATTTCTTCTGGTTATAGAACAAGATTTGAATTGGCTAAATCACTGCTCAGAAAACCTGAATTGATGTTACTTGATGAACCTCTTTCAAACCTAGATATTATCTCGCAACAAACCATATTGCAAGACTTAAAGTATATGAGCGAATCGAGCACCCACCCCTTCGGTCTTGTGCTCAGTTCACAACAACTTTATGAAGTAGAAAAAATATCTGATTTGGTCATTTTCCTTAAACAAGGTGAAGCACAATACCAATATAAAAACCAAGAATTAAAAGATGATCAAGAATTGATTTTTGAAATGGAGACCAACGAAAGTAGAGAGATAATTACAAAGGCATTTGAAAAAAACGGAATTAGTCAAATTCAATATAATGGTGGTGTTTATGTAATCCATTTCAAATCAGGCACCACTGGAAATGAAATATTCTCATCAATTAGTGAACACAATTTAAATGTAAATTATTTACGCAACATCACACAATCCTCTAGACGTTTTTTCATTCAATAACATGTTCAAAAAAATAAACCAATATTTGTTGTTAAACCACCCCTTGTTGTGGAACATCAAAATAGTTCAAGTGCTTATATTTGCTCTGATTTGCCATAGCTTTTTCTTTTTCTTAGGTTACAATTCAGTAAATGGCCTAAGCATATTTAAAGACTGGGAATACTCCGGTTTGGAACACTTTCAAATCTTCCTTTTCGGAGGTTTACTATTGGTCTTAGGACTAATCGTTTGGCTCATATACTATCTGCGCCACAACGCCTTCAAAAGTTTTTATCCCGTAACAAAATCGCGGTTAAGGAAAGAGTTTATCCTGGTGTTTTTTGTGTTCATTATCAATATTCCCATTTTTCATACCTACCTGTATGCCCGTCACTTGAAATTATTAAAAATTAGCGCGCATTTGAATCCTGAAGAAGATGCTAAAATCGTCAACTTAGCAGAAGCCTTTATCCCAACGTCGAGCAATAAATACGACAGTCAAAACTGTTTCGATTCAATGGAAGCTAGAACCGAGCGTGAAAAAAACATGCCCCCTCCCCCAATTGACTATTGTGATGCAAGTTCATCTGAGCCAATAAGCACAGAAGATATTTCTGCAGTCAACACTGCTGAAGCAACTGCAGCACCGTCTAGTTCCTATTCAGAATATCTTTATGGCAACTATTATCAAAAAGCTATTGATAATGTTGAATTCGAAAACGATGCAAATGATTACCACTATATTGTAAAACGATGGTTAAAAAACAAAGAGCGCGACTCGATTAAAATCTGCTTACTGGCTTATTTTAAAACCATGGACAAGTACCATGCGCGCCACAAAGTAGATATCGACACATTAGTGGCTTGGTGTTTTCTTGATGAGAAGAATACTGTTTACCATGAAGTTACTTCCTATTACGGTGGATTAAAAGAGTTTGAATTCGCTCAATTAAATTACATGGAAGGTGAATTTGAAGCCATCAATACCTCGATTAAAAATGTCCATAGCTTGAAAACAGAAGGCTTCTTTTCTAGCATCTTCTATTTATACATTGCCCTAGGCTTAAGCATCTTACTTATTCTCTTCAGATTTACGCGACTTAAACCATGGATAAGCGCCATTATTGGCAGCGGGGTATGGTCTATTATATTTGGCTTAATGACCTTTGCCTTCGATGAAGACATACAATTTGTATTTATTCTGTTCATCGTTTTGTGTTTGTTTTTAAGTGTCCAATTGATTCGTTCAAAACAAAGTAAATTATTCTCTGCTCTATGGTTGCATTGGTTTTCTTTTGGTTTCCTAGGGCTGTTCCCACTTGTAATGTATAATATTTATAGAGCAACAGGTGACATCAACAAATGCATCAACCATGTGTGGGTGAACGTTAGACCGGCCTATCCTATACACGATTGGATTAACTACAACTGGGACACAATTGGACTTGTAAATTGGGGCATAGGCATGCTTGTTGCTTTGTTTTTAATCATCCCACTTAGCTACCGCTGGCAAGCCAATCCTAGCGAATAATTATTGAAAACGAATCTCAAAGACTTTGGTTATTTGACCAACCGCAGCACCATAGGCATTTGGAACATTACCCTTTAACAAGGTAGGTTGGGAAAAGGGATCGTTTTGATAGAATAAATGTTCGTTTACCGAGGTGTAATAGTTATAAGAGCTCTTGGAATGACTCGATACAAATAAGATTAATTTAAGCGTTTTTTGATTGGTATTATCACTCAATGATGTACCAAATTTAAATTCCTGCCTATTGCCTCTAAAATATTTATCCGTAAACAAAAGATGCTTTTTCGAAAACCGTGATTCTGAATTCTCGGTTAAAATAAAATCAACGCTGTTAATGTCGCACCATTCATCGACTTGAATGGTATCTGATCCTTGGACTTTCTGTGATATTTTCTTAAGTCTGAAACTGAAGAAATTGTCTTTAAACAAATCATTGCTAAGATCCAATTTGTATTGGAAAAAATTGCTTTGACCTTGAAAAACAACTCTTGAGGTATCTATAAGGTTGAGTTCAAATGAATCTGGCATAATTTCGTCAACCCAGTAGACTATATTTTGTTGTGAAATTTTAAAAATGTACTCCTTGGAAGCTTGAGGTTTAACAACACTTGATTTATAAACACCATTTCCCTGAGACACTAAAACATCCAAAATCGTAGTGTCTTCATTAAAAATTTCGATTACTGCATCATTGACTTTATTCTCGATGCTATTGTCTGTAATGTTCTGAGTCATCGAAAGATTCACAACAATAAAACTATCGCTGAGTAAGTCAGCATTTACAACCAATATTGCAGGCCTATCGGCAATATTGACCGTAATTTCCTTTTTGCAGGAAACCATCAAAACAAAAGCGGTATAGATGATTAATTTTCTCAAAAAATAATTTTATAATTGATACTTGGCAAGACAGGAAACAAACTCACCGCTTCGAAAACACGCTTGCCTTCCGAATTGTATGCAAGATTTACATAAAATGGATTCTGACGGTTGTAAGCATTGTATACTCCAAGACTCAAAACCCTGGTATAGTTCTTTTTGAATTTTTTGAAGTTAACTCCAAAATCAAGGCGGTGGTATGAAGGGAATTTATAATTATTCCGATCGCCATACACATAAATAGCATTGCCTTTTTGCAAACCTGAATTCACAAAATACACCTGTTCGGGCAAGGTATAATTAGCGCCTGTTGTGTATACCCAAGTAAGCGAAGCATCAATCCTAGGCGTAAACTCATGGCTAATCAAAACAGCCAAATTATTTCGTCTATCATACTTGTACGGAAACTCTTTCCCCCCATTGATTTTATCAAACTGACGGTAATTCCAACTCAAAGTATAACTCACCCAGCCTTTGGTTTTTCCATTTCTCTTTTCTGCTAAAAACTCGTATCCATAAGAACGGCCCTTCCCAAGGGCAACTTTATCTTCCCAATTGTTATCGGAACCAATATAATTTGCTTGTTCCTTGTAGTCAATAACGTTGGACATCTTCTTATGGAATACTTCTGCATTAAGAACAAAATCACCCTTAGAATAGCTTATACCTCCACTGTATGTATTCGCTGTTTCTGGTCTCGCAACACTTGTAGAAGGCAACCATAAATCGATGGGAATTCCAATGGTATTACTGGTGAGCAAATGCAAAAACTGGGCCGTGCGCTGAAATGCTGCGTGCATCAATATATTTTTCACTGGTTTATAATTGAGAGAAAAACGAGGTTGGATAAAATTAAATTCTTTATCCCTAATCCGATATTGAACACAATGAAATCCAGCATTGATTCTGATATTTCTTCTCAAGTTCCAAGATGCATCAATATATGAATTATATTCCATCGCATAATACTGGATTGTATTAACCAATTCTTTTTGTACGATGCTGTCAGAGGTGTTAATCTCTCTTTGAAACACATGGTAAACCAGCCCTAAGCCTGCTTTAATGGTCAAACTGCTGACTGGTTTATATTCTAAATTATAGGATAAAATACTGTTGTTTATGCGAGAAACAAAACGGTAATTATAGGCATTAAACGTTCTTGAGCTGTCTGTAACTTCATTGTATTCATAGCTCGATTCGTTTCCGAAATCATAACTTGTAAACGATGCATTTACCCAAGCCGATAACTTGGGATTCAGCACATGGTGGTCGCGCAACGAAAACACCTTATTGCCCCAAAATACATTTTGTTTGTCGCGCTCGCTTACCGTCTTGCCTGGGTCTTTTGCAGAAAACGAGTTTTTGATAAAGGTGTTGTCCTGTCCCGTATAAAACGAAAAAGAAATTTGATGCTTTTGACTAAAACTGTGTTTAATCTTGCCGTTGGCATCATAAAAGTAATATGAAGTTCTTAAGGGTGAATTAAAATCTGAGGTCCAAATTTGCTGAGCCGCATTGCTTAGTATATCCAAATACGAACGGCGCGCAGCCAACAAAAATGTAGTTTTACCGTTCTTGAAAACTGGTCCATCTACAGTAATTTTGGAGGACAGTAAGCCTAAACTGGTTTGAAATTTTAGCTTTTTATTGTTCCCATCTAAAGTCCTCACATCAATAACGCTGCTAAGTCTTCCACTATAACGTGCATTCATTCCACCTTTAAGCAATTTAACATCTTTAACTACATCAGAATTGAATACACTAAAAAACCCATAAATATGCGAAGGGTTGTATATGGGCACATCATCTAATAAAATCAAATTTTGATCAGGACCACCTCCCCTAATATTCAACCCGATGGTGCCATCATTCCCTGAACTTACACCCGGCAAGAGCTGCAAACCTTTCATTACATCACTTTCACCAAACAAAACAGGTAGTTGCTTTAAAGTTTTCCCATTAAAATGAAATTCATCTGGTTTGTAACTTGGCCTTTCGTCAATTTTAGATGAAACAGTATACCTAAGTTCTGAAAAACCATCTTTTAACTGCACATTAAAAACGGCATTCTCACTTAATTTCAAAAACAATACTTTACTCTGGTATCCGGGCATTTCAAACACCAATTGCACACTGTCTGCAAACATAGTAAGTGAATAATATCCATCTTGATTGCTCAAACAAGTTTCTGTACCCTTGCGGCTATGAATACTTACCCCGATTAGCTTTTCCCCACTATTCTCATCGTTTACATAACCTGAAATAGTATACTTACTAATTTTTTTCTCCTGTTTGCTGATGACTATATTTTTGCCGTATAAAATAGAAAAGCCGAGTTTATGGGGCTTTAAAAGTTGAACCAAAACATTGCTTAATTCTTCATCTTTAGCATTTATACTAAATTTACCAATTGGTATAATTTTAGAATTATAATTAAAAGTAACACCGGCTTTAAGTTCAATGGCGTTTAGAATTTCTACCAATGATTGCTTTTTCATTTTTATGCTTATCCGGGTATTTAATACATCACTTTGAGCATTAACCTTCAAAAAAGTTATTGCAAAAAGGAAGATTAAACTTGCAGTTTTTAGCATATACTGCAAATTACGATAAAAATCAGCTAATTGACCCTTAGAAATTTATATCTAAAGACCAGTTTTCGTTAAACGTTTAAATTGAATTGGATTTTGTCTATTGAATAGACACGTTGCTGTTAAGTGTTTTACCTAGTAATTCAGCAGCTTGCTCTGCGTTAAGTCCCGCAAAAGTAATGGTTAATTTTTCGTTGGATAACGATTCATCATACTTAAATTTAACCTTATAGGTATCTTCCAAAACCTTCACCATTTCAGACAAAAGGGTATTGTCAAAACTCAAATTACCATCCATCCAAACACTTGCTCTGCTGTCAGAAATACGGGTAATTCTAAAATCACCCAAACCAATTTCTTCTAAATAATCGCCTGGGATTAAGGACACAATTTTATTGTTGGTTTCAAATTGTATACTACCCTTCTTTAAATAAATAGAAAACGGTTCATTAAGATTATTTTTTACATCAAACTCAGTTCCTGTAACAGTTACTATGCCTTTGTCAGTAATCACTTTAAACGGAACATCATTGTGAATAACCGAAAAGAATACTTCACCTGTTTTTAATTCCAAAACCCTCGACTGATTGTTTAAGGACTTAATTTCCAAGACGGTCTCTTTGTTTAATAAGACTTCAGTACCATCTGTCAATTTCTTTTTAATCAAGTTTGCCTTGCTTTGCAAGACCATAATTGCATTGTTTTGATTGGGGTTCTTGTACTGCCAAAAGCCCAGACCGATAGTCAAGACCACAATAGCCGCTGCAACCCACCTAAACATCCCAAACTTTTTTGACCGCTTACTCACCTGCATATTCACTCCGATATTGGAAGTAAATTTCAGCCATTCTTGTTCAGTATTGTTTTGCGGATATTTAAAAGAACTTGCGGCATCCAATATGTGCTCTGTGTCTTGAATCTCTCGATCAGACAAAGGCGCATTCAGTCCATTCTCATAGACAATAAAATCGGGTACACGGAATGTTCTTTTTGAATCCATAAAACTATTTTTGTGTTCTGACAGCTTGAGGAATGTTTTGTTGAACAAATCCTAAAAACATTTGGTTGGCAGGGTTGCTTTTTAACCAGTTTTTCAAGAATTTTTCTTCCTCATTACTGCACATGCCTGCTAGATACTTGGTAAATAGGTTGGCTTGCAATTGTTCTTTCATACCTACTAATACAATTTATGATAGCCTAGCCCCCAAAAATATTTTAAAAATACCCATCAAATCGCATAAATAACTAGAAAACAGAAGTTTATTTTTTTAACGTATTTAAATATCCAAGTGCATCTACCCCTTCATTGAACAATAAATCGAGAATACTTAGCCTGCCAACAAAACCAATTTCTAGTGCAAAAACCTGGTAATATGGATCTGCTTTGGGCTCTTCTAAAGTCTCATCTCTTATAATTTCTTTTTGTTCAATTTCTAGAGGGATATCAATTTTTAAACACTTAAGAATTAAATTTAAGAGCTCGAAGTTAAAATCCCATAAATACTGATGCTCCTTTTTAATTACTTCTACAAAACGGTAATCGTAGTACTCATAAAATGGGCTTTTCCCATAGGAAGTTCTGAGGGCATTAAGCAATTGATTTTGCCAACGCTCTTGGTAAGACAATTCAACCAATCTATAATTGGCTTTGCGGCTTGAGGCTTGTAAAGGAATACTAAAAATTTGCTTTCCTGAAACACCAACAAACTCAATTCTATTTCTGTAAGCGGCATGCTGAGGAAACTGCTGTTCATCAATTAAAACAATCTTTTCTTGTTCCAAAAATGGCAGAAAGGTTTGAATTGGTCCTGCACAGTATAAAGGCATTTGCATTTTGTTTACTTCCATAGTTTAACTTCTAGTTGATCGGGACAAATGAAAAGCAACTCATTTATTGTTTTGTGCAGAACAGGGTGTTTAAATTTAGGAATAATATCTGCACAAGGTTGTAGCACAAATCTTCTATTTTGAATTTCTGGATGGGGCAAAACAAGCAATTGGTTGCTCATGCGCACATTGCCATAAAACAACATGTCCATATCTAAGGTACGAGGGCCGTATTTAACATCTCTCCTACGTCCAAAAACCTTTTCAATATCTAAAAGTTTATTCATAATGATTCCCGCAGGAAATACACTTTTTATCTTCACCGCAATATTTAAAAAATCGCCTTGGGGTATTGGTCCCCAAGCCTTGGTTTGGTATACATGGGAAATAGAAATGATTGGTCCAATCTCTTTTTCAATTTTGGCAAGTGATGCCCCCAAAGTTTTCGACACATCGCCTTGATTTCCGCCCAACAATAAAATTACACTTTTTATTTTCAATGTTAAATGCTAAGTTTGTTATAGATTTTGAACCACGAAATTAAAATATTATTATACATTATTCTTGGGATAGCCTATTTATTTTTTAGGATGTATAAAAAAGAATTAAAAAAGCAAAGCGAAAAGAAAATCAACAAAAGACCAATCAGCAGTAAAACAGCTGAAGATATTTTTAGAGATCTTCGAAATACTTTAAATCTGCCCAGCGAAGAATCAATAAAACCAGTCAATCAAACGGTTAAAGAACGGAAGGTTGATGACAAATTGAGCCGTGCACAAAAGATTTTTATATCAGCCTCGGAATCAAAACTGAAGCACTACAAACCGATACAAGCTTCAAAACTCAAAAAGAAAGATGATGCCGAAACATTTCACCATCAAACAATTGTTGAAGAGGAACATGGTCCTAAAATTGATTTCGAACCTAGAAAGGCTATGATTTTTTCAGAAATCCTTAAGAAACCTCAATATTAGTCTCGTCCTTAGGATCCAAACTCGCGGTTTTAAATACCAAGAATTTCTGACCTAGAAAATTAATTACCGCACTTACCACAGTTGCAAAGAAAAAGGCAAAAAACTTATGACCTTTGACAGAAAAGATTGTTTTGATATTTTCACCTACTGTGTCTTTAAAAGCTAAATTCAAATTGATGTCAAATTCAGGAATCAATTTAAGCCCATATTTGTTGATCAAAATATTGAAAACAAAGGAAACGGCGTAAACCATTCCAAACTTCAACAACATGCCCTTATTGCTCCTTTCAGTGTATTTCCAGGTCCAAAGCTTGTTGAGGTAATAGGTGTAAACTGTGCCAACCAAAAAGCCCATACCCTTTGATAAATCTAGGTTTTGGCCCATTAAATCCGACAACAGATAATAGATTACAAAGTCAACCAATACAGCAGAAACGCCGATGATGAAAAATTTAGTGATTTGTTTTACGACTAATTTCACGGGGTGGCAAAGGTAAGCATTCCATCTTTAAAATCTGCAGTCACCCCAAAAGGAATGGCAATATTTTGTATGTGATGACCAGAATTTAAATTAAAAACAATGGGATAATTATAATCTACACAATGTTGGGTGATTATTTCTTGAACAGAATATCCAAAAGGTATTGTGTGGTCGTGCATTGAAATGAAACTACCCACCAAAATGGCTTTAAGTCCTTTCAATTTACCTGCCCTTTTCAATGCCAAGAGCATGCGGTCTACATGGTAAAAATATTCATCAAGATCTTCTAAAAACAAAATCTTATCAGTCCAATCCTGTTCAGAATCAGAACCCATTATGCTATACAAAACCGACAAGTTTCCCCCAAGTACCTCTCCTGAAAAATTCCTTAAATTGACAGAAGGATTTTCCCTTAAATCGAATTTGGTGTGTTTGCCTCTGAGTGATGCATACAAACTTTTGAAAGCCATTTGAACATCATCAAAATCTTGCCCAGCCTTCTCATGCATGAACACAGGCATTGAACTGTGCAAGGTTGCCATGTTGCAAGTTTTTGCAATGTGGCTAAGCAAAACAGTTATATCGCTGAAACCAGCTATCCATTTCGGCTGTTTTTTGAGCAAATCAAAATCAATTAAATCGACCATCCGCGCGGTGCCATAGCCACCTCTAGCACACCAAATTGCTTTTACCTCTTTATTGGCTAAAAGTCGATTGAACAATGCGGCGCGGTGTTCTTCACTGCCTGCAAATTGGTGCTCACTTGCATACAATTCAGGGTCCAAATAAACCTTAAGTCCCTTTTCTTCCATAAATTCAACAGCAGCTTGGATCTGACTGTATTGAACAGACCGAGCAGGAGCTGCAATTGCAATGGTATCGCCTTTTTCAATATAGGGAGGTATTATAGTTTGCATGTTTTCGATACGAAAATACATGTTCTTAAGCAATTTCCTAATAACACATAAAAAGTTTTTAAAAAAAAACCACCATTCAAAAAATAGTGGTTTTTAAGACATTCAAGATAATTCTATTCAATTATTAATTTTTCAATGCCAAAACTGCTTTGAACAAAATAAACACCTTTTGCAAATTGTCTCAAATCAAGCTCTACAACTTGTTTATCGTTTGAATTTACCAGCAATAAAATCCGCCCAGTCAAATCGATTAATTGCACATAATTGCTCGCTTGTTTCAAAAAGACTTTAACATTTTGATTGGCAGGATTTGGACTAAGAAAGAACCCACTATTCGCACTCTTTATCTTTATTGAAGATACATTAAAAGTACGGGTAAAAGTATCGGCCAAACAAGGTGGATTTGTCGCAATTAATGTAATGGTCTTTGATCCATCTTCACTATATGTGTATACTGGATTGCGGGATGCACTGTAATTACCATCACCAAAATTCCACAACAAATCTTGTGCATTTAAACTGCTGTCTGCAAAACGGTAAGTTCTAGCAAATATATTTACATCGAAAAACGCTTTAGGTTTTAGAGCTACAAAAAGATTTTTTTTAGCGTTACCCTTACATCCAAATGTATTTGTAACCGTAACACTGTAAAGATTACTCACCAAAGGTTTAGCATAAAATGAAGATGTTTTATTTCCGTTTGGCAACCATAAAAACGTATTACCACCACCACTTGATGCCGTCAATAAAACTGAATCTCCAACACATAAATTGGTATCTAAAGCACTAATAAATACATTTGGATTTTGCCTTAATGTGACATTAACGAAAGCTTGACCTATACAACCAGCAGTATCTGTTCCTCTTACTGTATATACAGTTGAAATGTTAGGTGAAGCAAATACAGTGTCAGAATTTGATACACTTAAACCGGCACTTGGTGTCCAAGTATAAGTATTTGCTCCTGATGCAAACAACTTTGTTGGCACTCCAACACAATAATTAGCAGCATTTGGATTAATCGTAATGGTTGGCAAGGTGCCTTGCTTGATGGTTACTGTAGTTACAGAACTTGAATCCACCAAACCACTATACGTGCACGAAACCAAACATTTGTAATGTTGTGTGCTGCTAATAGTTCCAGTATTAAGTGTAGCTGCATTGGTTCCGATATTGTTCCATGGGCCACTCAATGATGAAGACACTTTCCATTGGAATGAAATTCCAACAACACCCGTTGTATAACCCGACAAAGCAATTGATGAAGTTCCAGAAGCACCGCAGATTATACCAGGACTTGCAACACCTGTTCCCGGAGTAGGCACACCGGTACAAAGATTTGGAAAAGAATTCCATTCAAGATCATCGATATGGATATTGTTTCCTGATTGGCTAACACCTTTAATTAATATGTAATTGGTATTTCCGGTAAAACTTGATGGCACATTAAAAGTATATTTATACCAGCCATTAACAGTCACTGAGTCTGGAAGCACTAATTTTGTGTAACGCGCTACAGCACCGATATGGGTTGCTCCTGTTAGGCTCTGTGTGGTATTAATATAAAAAGACAAACTGTCTGAATTATTTGAACCGTTGTCACGGTATATCCACAAACTAAAATAAGCTTGCGCCGAGCCCCTACTGCTGTAATCTACAACAGGTGTTACAATGGTTTGGGAAGTATTAGCAGCAACACCTCTTGAAGCAAAACGTGACATGCCTACTCCACTAGCCGGATTGCAGGTAGGGAAAGTTCCTGTTGTTCTTCTCGTCCATAAATTGTTGGCGCCAACACTGGTCCAAGCTGATGGCAAAAAAGTGAGATTATCAAAGCTTTCCTTGTTTATAATTTGAGCATCCACATCAAAGAATGTGAAAACTGAAAGAATCATTAAGTATAATCTTGGTATAAATTTAAATTGCATATTTTATTAAATAAAGTTCTGCAATAATAAATAAAAGTATTAGAAGCACCTCAGAATTGAGGTGAACATGAAAAAGGGTGAACTAAAAACTACAAATTGTGGCTCAAGGCAAAGCCATATTGGGCTTGTTTTTGGAAGGCCCTCACATTGACTGATAACCTCCAGTTTCCACCTAAATAAGACAAGCCTGTTTTGGGACAGTTGTTCTCAATACCATATTCATATAACATTCTATCTGAAATTCTAGAATGCATTAACGCATTAAAAACAACTTTAGCGTTGGTATTGTATTGGTTGTGCAACTTTTCTGAAAACACTTTTGGGGCGTTCGGGAAACTTAATACCTTCAATTGCAAAGCATGTTTAGAATTATACAAATTAAGTCCAAATTGAGCACCAACGTTATCTATACATTCACCCGAGGAACGGTTTGATCGTGAAGCCAAGCCTAATGACCAATAACCGCGCATGTACCCTAAAAAACCAAGACCCATATTGCACGTTGTGCTATTGGCCAAAGAAACACTAACAGTATTAGAAAGGTTGAAGTAATCGTATGAAACTTGTAAATTTACAAAAACAGGACGTTTGTCAAAATGCCCTTGCTTGTTGCTAAAACCATCCGTCTTTACATCTTCGATGTTGTTTACCATAATCATCGCTTCTGCATTGACAATTAAACGGGTCATCATTCCTTCTTCTGAATTTCCACCATGTCCATAAAGACTGTTCGGTCCGCCAGGAAACATTTCGCCAAAATGAGAAACATTTAAACGAAAGACAGGATGACCAGCGCCAAAATTCAAACGCATTTGCTCTCTTTTTCCCATAGGTGAGGCAGCGTTCAGCTTAAAAAGACTTAGGCCGATAATTAATAAAAGTAATTTAGATGTATTCATGTGTTTTGTGTAAAGTCGAATAGAAGATTAAAAATGTCTCATCATTTTTGATGAATTCAAAAAGCATGTAGCAACTGGCAGTTGGCCAATTGAGTATAAAGACTTAAGGAATTTAGAGGTGTTTTTCACTAAAAAATAATTAAACCGAATCCAATGAGTTAGGTCAATGATCTGATTTTTAGTATTTTGAAAATTAAAATGGTTTCCACGTTTGATTTTTTTAGCTGATGCAATAATAGAGCAGGAATGTGTAATAAACAACCATTTAGACTAGTTTTGGTGATATCCGGTGCATAAATTGAACAACAAGCATATTAACATTAAATTAATATACTGATTTACATTTGTTTAAAAAAAATACAGTTGAAAAAGTTAGACAAAAAAATTCACTGATTCTAAGTAGATTTACTCAATGAGACAGAAATTGGGTAAAAATACGTTTTTAGGAAACCTCAAATTAGAAGCTGTTAAACTTTCGAAAAATTGCAGATGACAAAACGACAAAAAATCCTTTATTTTGCAGCCCACTTAAAACGGAGAGTTGTCCGAGTGGCTTAAGGAGCACGCTTGGAAAGCGTGTATATCGCAAGGTATCGAGAGTTCGAATCTCTCACTCTCCGCCAATTTGAAACGCAACCCATAAACCGAAGGTTTATGGGTTTTTTAACGCCCAAGAAATTCACCAAGCGGCTCTGCGCTTGAGTGAATTTCGACGGGTGTTAAAAACCAAGCTGCACAGCAGATTGGGTTGCGTTTCAAATTGAAGCCACCCCTAACGAGATCACGTAAGTAATCTCCATGTTTTTTAGTATCTGAATTTATAACACAGCAGATTGGCTTGCGTTTCAAATTGAAGCCACCCCTAACGAGATCACGTAAGTAATCTCCATGTTTTTTAGTATCTGAATTTATAACGCAGCAGATTGGCTTGCGTTTCAAATTGAAGCCACCCCTAACGAGATCACGTAAGTAATCTCCATGTTTTTTAGTATCTGAATTTATAACGCAGCAGATTGGGT
>JBIKPR010000057.1:0-18503 GCA_044357345.1 Bacteroidia bacterium | reverse complement strand
GCAAGTGTGTTTACGCCAATTATGACACCGAAAGCAATAAGTGGTACCACAATCAAAAGTATTGATTTTAAATTTTTAGAAGGGTTGAATACGTTGATGGCGCCTGCCCAACGGCCTATCATTAAACTGCCCCAGTACATAGAAACAAATGGTGCAATTTGAGACGATTGATATCCTCCAAATTCAGCCTGTTTGAGCAGCTCACCTAGGTTGCTTCCAATAGCAACCTCAACACCAACATATAAGAAGATGGCTAGCATACCCAAGACCAATTGAGGGTATTGCATGGCACCCCAATTCTCAGGCTTTTTGTTGGCTGAATAATTGGCAAACAATAATCCTAAAACGATAACAGCTAAGGAACCTAGGAGCCATTTCATGCGGTATATTTCTAGAGGCGCTTTGATGCTTTCTTTTTCGATATTTAAAGCTGCAATGTTGATTTTAGCTAATTTAATGGAAGTGTCGGCGAGAGTTTGTGTGGCTCCAGGTAAAGTAATGTCGTTTTTGCCTATGGTTGGTTCAAGTAATTCAACAACTCTCTCTTCGCTGGCGATTTTCTTTTCTATCGATTCTATTGCTGCTACTTCAGTGCTTTTGTAACTGCTGAATACAGGCGTGAAAGTGATAATTAAAAGACCTGTAATAACCAATAAAGTGTATAATGCTTTTTTTGCAGGTTCTTGTTTTTCAGCACTTATACCAGCGGGAACTTTTTTTGAAAAATGAAAAAGTGCAGCTGCAGCAATAAAGAGGGCGCAAACTCCGGAGTAAAGAATCAAAACTTTTCCAAGATCTAAAGCTGCAATTTGTTCATCAGAAATATCAGCAGCGCTTCCAAACAATGCAAGGCCAAGAACCAAGGGGCCAATGGTGGTTCCAAATGAATTGATGCTACCGCCTAAATTAATTCTATTGCTTCCTGTTGCAGGATCGCCTAGCATGATTGCAAAAGGGTTGGCCGCAGTTTGCTGAAGGCTGAAGCCCAAAGCCACGATAAACAAACCGAAAAGCATGCCTGAAAATGTATTTGCATTAACGGCAATTATCATTGCAACCGCGCCAAGTGCGCTGAACAATAAACCATAAACGATGCTTTTTTTATAGCCCCATTTAGCCACCAGATCTTTTCCTCCTAATGCACCATAAGCAAATAAAATAAGGGCACCTATGTAGTAAGCTAGATAAAACGCAAAGTCAATAAGTTGACTTTGGAATTGGTCTAAATGAAAATAGTGTTTACAAAAAGGAATAAAGACACTGTTGCCTGCGGCTATAAACCCCCAAAAGAAAAATACAGTAATTAAGGTGCTAAGAGCGCCGTAATTTGTTGCCTTGGGGTTTTGGGTTTCGTTGGTTTTTAATTCTTCCATATTGATTTTGAACTTCTAGTGGCTACAAATATATTTTTTTAAATGAATTTTTAGCGATTTAAATGAATATGATTTATAGTTATTGTGAATAAACATAAAATTTGTTTTTCTAACCTTCAAATAATCTGCTGGTTTGTGCTTTTGATTTTTACTGTGGTTTGACAATTGCATTTATTAGCGAAGGCATAATTGTTATTTATTAATACTATGCAAGTGTTATTGTTTAACTTTTGGTATTTTTTAATTAAACGATTTGATTGTTTTTGTTAAATGTCAATTTCATGTCTTAATATTATGATTTACAAATGTTTAATTTATTTTTTAGCTTTCTTTATATTTGTTTTTTAAAATGCTAATCAGTTTGATGAATTGATGTGCAAAAACTTATTGAAAAATTAATGTTCTCAAAATCTGCAAACAATATATAAATCAGTTAAATTAAATTTGAGACTCATTAATTTTTCTTTATCGTTGCAGCTTAATAAATTTATCATGAATAAAAAATATACTTTTTTTAGTTTACTAAAAGGGATGACCTTTTCAGCTTTGTTGCTGTCATCTACTTTTGTTTTTGGCCAAAACGCGCCAGTTGATTTTGAAAGTGCTGGTAAAGGTGCTAATTGGACTTGGACTAGTTTCGAGAATGTTGGCAATGCTGCACTTGAATTTGTAGCGAACCCAAGTACAACTGGAATCAACAACTCTGCTACTGTGGCTAAGTATACTGCCTTAATTGGTGGTCAACCTTGGGCTGGTTGCGAGAGTAAGCATGGTGCTGACATCGGAACATTCACTTTGTCTGCAAGCAATGCAAAGGTTAAAATCATGGTTTACAAATCTGTTATCAGTGATGTAGCAATTAAGTTTGCTACCTCTAGCAACGGTTCAACTGGTGAGATTAAAGTTGCAAACACCAAAACCAACGAATGGGAAGAATTAACTTTTGACTTCTCAGGAAAGATTACTGAAACAAATGATCAAATCATTATTTTCCCTGACTTCCAAGCAAGAACTACCAACAACGTTTGTTATTTCGATAACATTACTTTCTCAGCTGGCGGATCTACTTTAGCTGAACCTACTGTTGCAGCTCCAACACCTACTAAATTGGCTGCTAATGTTATTTCAATGTTTAGCAATGCTTACACCAATGTTGCAGTTAATACTTGGAGAACTGACTGGTCAGCTGCTTCATTAACTGATATGCAAGTTGCAGGCAACGATGTTAAAAAATATTCTTCTTTGGATTTTGTTGGAATCGAAACAGTTGGTCCAAATATGATCAATGCATCAACTATGGATCGCTTTAATATTGACGTATGGACTCCAAATGCAACTACTTTCAAAGTTAAATTGGTTGACTTCGGTCCTAATGCTGCTTATGGCGGAGGAGACGACAAAGAACATGAATTGTCTTTCACTCCAACAAAGGAATCTTGGAATACTTTAAGTATTAAAATGTCTGATTTTTTTGGTTTAACCACTACATCAAATATTGCTCAGATTATTTTTGTTGGTGTACCAACTGGAACAAGTGTTGTATATATCGACAACGTATACTTCTCAAAGGCAGCAGCGAGTGTTAATAGCTTTAACAGTGCTTCAGTTAAAATGTACCCTAACCCAAGTGCAGGTTCATTTACAATTGAATCAGTAAAAAACATTGAAAATGTTACAATAATGAATTCAATTGGTGAAGTGGTATTAAACTCTGAAGTGAACAGCAACTCTTTCAATTTCAACAAGAGCAACCTTGCTAAAGGTGTTTATGTTGTTCAAGTTTCAATTGAAGGTGTCGTTTCAACTGCAAAATTGATCGTAGAATAATTACGAACAATATATCATATTTAAGTAAAAGCACTTTTTTTAAAAGTGCTTTTACTTTGTAATTTCTTTGGGAAACATGATTTTTTAAATCAAACAAACAATTCCCAAACATTGATTTAAAGAGACCCATAATGAAACACAAATTGAAATTAACTTTATCAACGTTTGTAATACTTTTTACCTGTATTCATTTATCTGCTCAAACAAAAGTGCAGTCTACTGACTCTGGTTTTGTCTTGCTGCGCAATGGAAGCCCATATTATGTTAAAGGTGTGGGCGGGGAAGTTAATTTTGATAAAATGATTTCTATTGGTGCAAATTCATTTAGGACATGGGGTGTTGAAAATGCCCAGAAAGTTCTTGATGAGGCTCAAAAGAGAGGTTTGACAGTGATGTTGGGCCTTTGGTTACAACATGAAAGACATGGTTTTGACTATGACAACAAAGAAAAAGTTAAATCACAACTTGAGTATTTTAAAAATGTAATTAAGCAATTCAAAGACCATCCTGCACTATTGATGTGGGGTGTAGGTAATGAACTTGACTTAGATTATACAAATCCAAATTGCTGGTATGCTGTTCAAGATATTGCTCAGTATATTCATCAAATTGACCCTAATCATCCAACCAGTACTGTAACGGCCGGATTGGATTCTTTAGAAGTTCAATACATTAAATCGAGGTGCCCCGATATAGATATATATTCTATAAACACCTATGGAAACATAGCAGGAGTGCCTCAAAATATCGCAAGATATGGTTGGAGCGGACCATATATGATTACCGAATGGGGGCCGAATGGTCATTGGGAATCACCACAAACCAAATGGGGCGTTTCAATAGAACAAACCAGTACAGAAAAGACAGCATCATACCTTACCAGGTATAAAGAATATATTGACCCAAATAAAAATTATTGCTTAGGATCCTATGCGTTTTTATGGGGTGCAAAACAAGAGTATACGGAAACGTGGTATGGCTTGTTTTCAAAAGATAATTTACCGACTGAGCCAATCGATGCAATAGAGTTTGTATTTACGGGTAACATGCCTAAGAATCCTGCACCATCAGTTATGGCTATGCAAGTTGATGGTAAAGATGCTTTTTCAAGCATTAATATAAAGGGAGGTGAAAAATACCCAGCATCGATAAAAATTTTATTAAGTGATTCATTGAGCAATGATAATGTTAGCTTTGTTTGGCGAATTTTTGAAGAAAGCACTGATAAAAAATCGGGGGGTGATGTTGAGGCAGAAGCAACAGAGTTAACAGGTTTAATCATCAAGGGATCAAACAAATCTGAAATATTGTTTAGAGCGCCAATACAAGCGGGATCTTATCGGATTTTTGTTACAGTAATACACAATGGTAAAGTGGCTTATGCCAATATACCTTTTAAAGTAGTAGCGAGAGAAGATGGAGAAAAGCAATCTCGTTTTATACAGTTGAAATACACAGATATGAAAGAATTTGAAAAATGAGAGTAAAAATCAATAAATTATTAAATGGTGGATTGGTTTTAGCTTTTTTGAGTTTGCTCAATTCTGCAAATGCTCAAAGTAACAGCAAACTTCTCCTTCTTGTTAAGGATTCAATAACAAGAGTGTACCGCAGCGATGTGAATTTTAATTTCAACAAGCCATTAGATGTTTTAGAAAATTTAGAAATTAGTGGATACTATCGGTTTATAACCAACTACAGAAATCTTAGCGAAACATACAGCCATTTGGATGCAAACAGAAACAATATTTTTGTGGGTGATGATAGTCAAATTCCACAATTGATGCTAAATCTTAAAGGTTATGCAAGCAGTAAAGTGATGTTTGGTACCGACTTGTTTTTGTGGACGCCTATGACTGGCACTGGAGAAAAAGAAAATGTTAAAGGATTAAATCTTGGGGTCAGTTTATATGGAATGTTCTCAACTGGCTTAGGGAATTTCACCGTTCGCACGGGAGGTATCAATTGGTATACCTTATCACCTTTTACTTTTCAAGCAAATAAAGGGTATAACCGCTACAGCTTATTTGAGCGAAATCCTTGGGATCCTAATACGTCAAAAGTTGATTCAAGATATTCTGATTTTTATGGTTCTGGTGCCATTAATCAAGACCAAAGATGGGGCAATCAAGCCTTTCATGGTCTAATCGTTGAAGGCGCGCAACTGCCCAACAATTTTTCATTCAGTGCGATGTTGGGTAAAACCCAATTTGATGGAGGTTTGTCATCTATTCCTAATACTTCAGTTGGGGGACGATTGAGTAAGTCGTATTCAGGTTCTAATGGCTTGATTTCTATCAATACCTTTAATAATGATAGTTATGTTGATTCTTTAGGGAAACAAAAAGCAGGATTTAATATGGTGACTGGTGAAATAAAACATCAGTTTACGCGCGTAAAATTGTTTTCAGAAATAGGGATAGGAAGAAAATACGCTGGAACAATGACAACAAAATGGGGAGAAGCGATTTCAGTTAAAATTTCTGGAGATTTATTAAAAAAGATAGCAACTGAATTTCATTTCTACAGAATAAGTCCCAATGTCTTTAACAACAGTTCGGTTTTTATAAATTCATCTATTCAACAAACAGTTCAAACGAATGCGAATCAAACACAACCAGTATTAATCCCCGTTTCTAGTGCGTTGCTGCCAATCGGTCAACTTTCAAATAACAGACAAGGAATTGAGTTAAATGCTCAATTAGATTTTGGTCGTTTGAAAAACTCAATAGGTTATGCAAGTGCTATGGAGTTGGATAAATTATCTCCTAAGATTACCTATACCCATGCATTTAATAATTTAGCCTTATCAAGATTTTGGAGATGGGACTTTCCAAGTGGAGTCGGGCCGTATAAAAATTTAAATAAAATATACCGTTCAGTTTTTGAAACCATGTATGTTACTGAATTGGATGCTGATGGTAAACCATTGTACAAAAAGTATTTTAATACCATAGAGCTGAATTCTAAATACAAAACTAAGTTGCTCAATAGAGAGTTGTATTTGTTTTACTTAGGGTCAATTAATTCTATTCAAAATTATGCAAGCCCATTTGTGGTTTTTACTGAAAAAGCTTTGATGCGTGCTTACTTCCATCAAGTTGAATCGTATTTAAAAATAAGCCATAGGTTGGTTTGGACCAATTATCTAGGTTTTGAACGCATTTTAGGGAACTATCAAACGGAAGTAAATGCCGATACACGAAGACCAAAGAATCAAAAGGGTTTAAGTCTTGCTACTGGATTTGATATACAGTTAAGTAAAGGGGTAGGACTCTATATAAGAGAGCGTTATATGGAGTATAAAGACATGAGTTTTGCCCTCGATAGGTACAAGGGATTTGAAACAACAATTGAATTAAAGGCTTTCTTTTAATAATCGTTATAATAAGAAGAAATAATATAGACACAGTCAATATAATTAAAATACTAAAGTGAATTTAAATATAAAATATACAAAATCTGGATTAAAACTAAGCATTTTGTTTGCCATAGGATTAACCGTATTTAATGTAAATGCACAGAAAGATCGTAAAGTTAGTTTTGTCGGTGGTGCACGTTCCTTAATGAACAGCAATTCATTAATTGTAAACGATACAACTGCAGATACAAGCACTATAAAAAGAAAGAATGGTGGTTATGCCTTACTTGACCTTGGTGTAAACATTAAACCAAATAAAAATACTGAGATTATGGGGATGTTCCGTATTAGGAATGAATATGGAGGATTTTGGGGTTCGGGTGTTAGTTTTGACGTAAGGCAATTATGGATTAAGGGTGTTGTTGCCAATGCACTTCGTTATCAATTGGGTGACTTGAATTTAAAACAAACCCAATTTACATTATACAACCACCATTCTGACCAATTGGATTCACTTCCGAGTATTTTCAATTTGCAAAAAAATATCGTTTCATATGATCGTTTTTATATGGGAAATAATAGTTGGAGGATGCAGGGTGCTAGTGTAGATTTTGGGTTTACATTTTCTAAGTTTATTAAGGAGATTAATGTTAATGCTTTTATTACCCGTTTGAATGCAACTGATTTTGCAAATATTAATGATAGATTAATGAGGGCCTTAACTTTGCAAATAGTTCAAAGTAAGAACTTATTTATTGCCTTTAACAACAACACAGTATTTGACGTTAAAGGAACGGTTAAAAATGATAATCTATTCAAAAACTCAGTTAACACCATAGACTTTAAATACTATCAAAAAATAGGTAAAGAGAATCTTTTGATAGCAGGTGAACTTGGTCAAAGTAATTATCAATATTCGGCTGATACTTTAGCGCCCAAACTAAACGATTACTTCATGCATTTTTATGCACAAATGAAAGTTTCGAACTTTAATGCTACTCTAGGATTCTTGAGTGTAGGTCCTGATTTTAGAAGTATAGGTTCTCAAAGCAAAGATGTAAATTACAATGCTCAGACTGTTTTTTATAACCGTTATACCAATGCACAGGTTCAAAGACCTGTTGCTTTAATTGATTTAATTGGCAATGAAAACATTTACAACAGGTCAATTAGTAATTCCTTGATGACTCCAAGTCAAATATACAACACCATTTCTCCATATGGTATGGCTACATTTAATAGACAAGGCGCATACGTAAGCGTTCAATATAAGTCCAAACAAAAAATTGAATTGAATGCTGAATACCAAAGTTCGAAAGAAATAAGAGGTCAGGGTTCGAATTCTTTAAGAGAGTTCTCACAAACTAAGGTGTTTGCCTACTTGCCACTTCATGAAATATTAGGCCTAAAAAGACATTTGAGTATTCAGGCATCAAATAAAATGCAGACTGCAAAAAGGAACAGTCAAGAAACCATTGAAAATGTTGATTTAAAAATGAATCAAATGAGTGTAGGACTGAAGTGGGAATTTAGTGAAGGTTTTGAATTACTTGGTGGTTTTATAAATCAAACAAATAAAGGGACTGATTTTATCGCAGATAGGAATGCCTATTCTGAGGTTATATATTTTTATCAAAATAATTTGAATCTTACTCAGCAAATAAAGGCAGTTGGATTGCGTTATAATTTTAGTCCAAAAGTTTATTTAGCCATACTTTATCAGCAAAGTACTTATAAAGATCAAACGAAAACAAATGCCAATTTTAACATGAATCAATTAGGGGTTATTTACAGTATTACACTATAATATGAAACAAAAAATTATATTACTTTCTTTTCTGATTTTATGCGTTGCCGCATGTAGAAAAGATTCAAAAACAGATGGGCCTAGTATAGCAGAGATTTACAGCAATTTTAAATTGTTGGATGCCTTTAAAGCAAGCAAAGATTCAGTTGATTTTAAAGCATCAGAAACTGTTTTCTTTTCAGCCTCATTTAATAAAATCGTTACATGGGAGATTTCCATACAAGGCCAAACTTCAAAAGCCAAAAAAGTAATTAATGGACAAAGCAGAATAATAGCATTAAACAATGCGCTTTGGAATGGTTCAACAACAAACTTGCCAATGTTTAGGGCCGAAAAATGCATTGCAACACTCAAAATTGTAGATGTTGCAGATTCATTTATCGTAAATCTTTTCGTGAAGAATCCAAAGATGAATGACGGCTTTATAATAGCTGATTTTGAAACTGGTCTTAAAACATCTTGGACCAAGTTTTTTCAGTCTGGTGCAAATATGGATTGCAAGGTGAAAACAGACAATTTGGCTCCAGAGGGAGGGAGCTATTTAAACATGGGCGGTACAGTTAACTGGGACTATTTGATTGGTTTAATAGATTTTCCAGTGCCATTCACATTAAATACAAATCCAGATGCTGTGTATTTTAACTGTTTAATTTACGGAACCACAAGCGCAAACCCTTCGCTGGTTTTATTCCAATTTAAGGAAGATGAAAATAGTGATGGCACTTTTTCAGCCAGCAATGAAGACGAATATGATTATCAAGTGACGGTTGATTGGGAGGGTTGGAAATTAGTATCTATAAAATATTCGGATATTTTTACTTTAGTAAATGGGAATCCTTCCACACCTAAGGGGAATGGATTACACAATCCAAATAAATTGAGTAAGATTTCTATGCTTCATTTGGCCAATCCAAATAATGGATTTGCCGAAACCAAATTGGATTATTTGATGTTTTCAAACAACAAGCCTCTTGAACCGTGAGAAATAATTTAAAGTTATATTCATTCTTTGCTCTGTTGCTGCTTTTAGGGGCTTGTAATAGCTTTGTTCAAGTTCAGGATAGGACATTGTATAATGAAGCTGCGATTGTTGATAGCAATGAAATAGATGGCTTTAGGGCTGTTTATATATTTGACAATGATTTTGATAAAAGCGTTTGGGTTTCGCCAGAAGTTCAATGTGTTCAAATGGCTACTGAAAAACTTAATATTTTTTCGGGAGATGCTGGATTGAAAGTAATATGGGATAAAATTGCGGGTAATTGCAAGTGGATTGGCATTGGCTTTGGTTGGAACAATTGGATGTCAAAAGACATTTCAGACTTAAAAGACAATTCTGCGGTTCAATTCAAAGTGAAATCTGTTAAAGGTTCCTTTAAAAATTTACCTGTTGCATTTGCGTTTGAAGATTATTCGGGAGTGCAATGCTACTATGGGTTCAATTACGCTCTTGCTTCAGGGGAATTTACAGATTCTACATGGACTACAGTTTTAATACCATTGTCTAAATTCCCTTTCGAAGCGAAGGATTTTGACTTGGAAAGGGTAAAGCAATTTATCATTCAATTGGAAGGTGATGGGAATATATATTTGGACGAAATTAAATTTATTAAGCTTAAAGATGAGAAAGTTATTCGTTCTTAGTCTATTGGTTTCGCTGCCATGGGTTTGTTTATCCCAAAATTTGTTATCAAATAAACAGATTGATTCATTGATTTCAATAATGAGTCCTGAAGAAAAAGCGGGTCAAATGACTCAAGTCGATTTGGGTGTTATTGCGGAAGGAGGTATTTGTAATTTGTCGCAGCCTCAAGCTCTAAATTTGGACAAATTAAAAACAGCTATTCAAAAATACCATATTGGTTCAATTTTAAATGTAGGTTGTGGAAGTGGTACCATTTCGCTGGAAAGTTGGCACAAAATAATCAATACAATTTTCGAGCAAAACAAAAAATATAGCCATTTAAATATTCCCATAATTTATGGCATTGATGCCATACATGGAGCCAATTATACAATGGGTGCAACTTTGTTTCCGCAACAAATTGGTCAAGCAGCGACATGGAATCCTGGTTTGGTGAAGAAGATGTATCAAATTACTGCTTATGAAACTAGAGCAAGTGGAATTCCTTGGAATTTTTCGCCAGTTTTGGACCTTGGAAGAATGCCATTATGGTCTCGTTTCTTTGAAACCTTTGGCGAAGATGTTTATCTCGCAAAGCAAATGTCAAAAGTTGCTATTCAAGGTATACAGAATGATGGAGTTAGCAGCCCCTACCATGTGGCCGCATGCATGAAGCATTTCTTAGGTTACAGTATGCCTTTGAGTGGCAAGGACCGCACGCCAGCTTGGATATCTGACCGTGAGTTAAGAGAATATTTCTTGCCAACTTTCAAAGAAGCAATCAATCAGGGTGCGAAAACCGTGATGATTAATTCAGGTGAAATAAATGGCACGCCTGTTCATGTAAATTACGATATTCTAACAAGTTTGTTAAGAGATGAATTAGGATTCAAAGGAGTTGCTGTTACGGATTGGGAAGATGTATATAAATTGGTGAATGTGCATAAAGTGGCATCAAGTAAAAAAGAAGCTGTTAGAATGGCAATTATGGCTGGGATTGATATGAGTATGACGCCCAATGATTTTGAATTTACAGAACTACTAGTAGAATTGATAAAAGAAGGTTCTATCCCTATGTCAAGAATAGATGCTTCGGTAAGAAGGATTTTGGTGCTAAAAAATGAAATGGGGCTGTTTCAATTTAAAAAAATCACTAAAGAGCTGTACCCCTTTTTTGGGTCAATAGACCATGCACAAAACAGTTATAATTTGGCTGTGGAAAGTATGACCTTGCTAAAAAACGCGAACAATGCCTTGCCAATAAATGCTTCAAATGAAAAAGTTTTAGTTTGCGGACCTGCAGCAAAGAGTTTGAATTTATTAAATGGAGCATGGACGCACACTTGGCAAGGTGTTGATGCTAGATTTAATACCAAAGGAAAGTTAAGTATAATTGATGCTATGAACTTGTATAATGCAAGTAATGTCTCATATGCATTGGGGAGTGACATTGACAGTTTGAAAGATATGGAAGCATGTGTGCAAGCAGCTAAGCTGGTTGACAAGATAGTAGTGTGTTTGGGTGAAACACCTTGCACGGAAATTCCGGGAAATATTGACAACTTGGATTTGAGTTTTGCTCAAAAAACTTTGGTCAAACGTTTGAAAGAACTTAACAAACCAATGGTCTTAGTTTGCTGTTTTAATCGTCCGAGAATACTAAATGAAATAGCAGGGCTTGTCGATGCAATCTTATACGCATATCTGCCGGGAGATGAAGGAGGTAGAGCCATTTCAGATTGCCTTTTTGGCGTTAAGAATCCAAGTGGAAAATTGCCATTTACCTATCCATCAAGTCAAAATACCTTGGTTCATTACGACCGAAAACATTCTGAAGATTTAGATGTTGATTTTTCAGAGAACGCCTACAGGCCTCAGTTTGACTTTGGTTTTGGATTGAGTTACACGCAATTTGAATTTTCTGATTTTAGCCTCAGCAATGATACCTTGAATGATTTTGATTCAATAATTGTTAAAGTAAATGTAAAGAATATTGGCAATAGAGCAGGGCAAGAGGTTGTTCAGTTGTACTACAGCGATTTATTTGCAAGTATCACACCGTCCGTTAAAAAGTTGATGGCGTTTTCGAAAATTACAATTGAGCCATCAGAACTCAAAACGGTGAATTTTGTAATTCACAGAAGGGATTTGGCCTTTATCAATAAACAACTTCAAGAAGTTACAGAAACAGGTGACTTTGACTTAATAATTAACAACCAAAAAAAGCGCATTTATGTCAATTAAAAATATAGGTATGTGTATGCTTGTTATGCTTTTATCTTTAACAGCATGTAAGCAATCACCACCACCAGAAATTAAAGTAGTAGAGAAAACAGGGCCTGTTTATTTTTCAGGTTATTATTGGGATTATAAAGACAGACCTACTCCTGTTGGTCCTGGTCCGAATAGATTTTTGGGTACCAAAGAAAATGCATTTGTTGACAGCATCGGTCGCTTGCATCTAAAAATTACAAAGAAAAATGGTTTTTGGTATTGCAGTGAAATTGTGAGTGTCAAAGAATTTAAATACGGGACTTATATTTTCACTTGTGAAACTGATATCAGAAACTTTGATGAGCGTGTTGTGTTTGGTTTTTTCACTTGGGACGACTACTCCTTTCAAACCCAAGGAAATAGTGAAATTGATGTGGAATTTTCTAAATGGAATGTTGCTGGTGACACTTCTATGGTGACCTTCAGTGCACAACCTGTTTGGTTTAGTAACCCAGCCCCATATCCTGAACGCACATACAAGCCCAAAATGGCTAGGCGGTATATTAGTAAATCGATGACTTATATGATGAAATGGACGCCAGAAGAAGTGACATGGGAGAGCTATGAGGGAGAGGTGTATCCTGGAGGCAATAAGACTGCTTCTTGGAAATTTGACAACACCAATATCACAAGAACCAAAATAGAAGGTTCTCAAGTATCTAATCCCATCGTTGTTCCAGCACCAGGCGATTCAACCAATGTCCGTTTTAATTTCTGGTTGTTGAATGGATCGGCGCCTAATAATGGGCTTGAACATGAAATCGTGGTGAAGAATTTCTCTTTTTTGCCACTTTAAGTTTCTACGAACTTAAATGGTTTTTCTTTAGATCATTAATACACAACTCAATGGTGGTGATAAACTCTTGCACCATAAACTTATTTGGAAATTCTAAACCTTGTTCTTTTATGATCGACTGCATTTTGGTTGCCATTGCCGAAACAGAATGTATTTCAAAATGAGCCAAACTTGGTTTTAATTTATGTAAATGCTTAGAGAAAGCTACAACATCATTGTTTTTATAGGCATTAGAAAGGTCTAGCAAGTAATTAGGTGTGTCATTGACAAATAAAGCAACCATTTTATCTACAAACTCTTTCTTGCCGTTAGAAATCAAATTTAAATGTTTGAGACTATATAAAGGCTCGTTTAAGTTTTCTTTACCCTCATTCAGATTAAGCAAAATTTTTCTTTTGTGCACGGCATTGATAATAATTGTGCTTAATGTTTTTTCGTCAAATGGCTTTGTTATACAATGGCTAAAGCCCATGCTAAGATACTTTTTAGCATCTCCTAATAGCGCGTTTGCAGTTAATGCAATAATTGGTGTTCCATTGTAATTGTGTGAGCTAATAATCTCTTTGCTTGCCTCAATGCCATCTTTTTCAGGCATTTGTATGTCCATTAAAATGATGTCATATTTGTTTTTAAGAAAACATTCTACGGCCTCATTTCCATCGTTTACCATAGTTACCTCACATCCCCAGGAATTTAAGATGTGGTTGAGCATAAAACGATTAATTTCAACGTCTTCTGCCGCTAGGATTTTTAGACCAACGAGTGATTCAGTATCGACCAGATCTTCGTCGGTAACTTCAACTTCATTTTGGAATTCATCGGCACTTTGTCTGAATGGCAATAATATTGTAAATGTGCTGCCTTTCCCATATTCACTTTCAACTTTAACGCTGCCACCTTGCATTTCAATAATAGATTGACAGATGCTTAACCCTAAACCTGTTCCACCGTATAATCTTGCTATTTCTTTTCCGCCTTGGGAATAAGGGTCAAATATATTTTCCAACTGGTCTTGCTTTATGCCTATACCCGAATCAGAAACTACAATTTCAATCCAAACCAAATCATTCTTTTTGTGGGATATTTTTACTTTTAAGCCTACTTTACCATTGCTGGTGAACTTAATGGAATTCCCCAACAAATTATTAATTACTTGGGTTAGTCTATGGGGATCGCCGTTAACATTGAATTTTATAGGCAAGTCGCTTATAAATTGGAGTTTAAGACCCTTTTCAGCTGCTCTGTGGTTAAAGGTTTCAATTGATTTTTCAATACGAGATTCAAGGTCGAAAGACAATGTTTCTAAATTTATTTTACCTGAATTGATTTTTTCTAAATCTAAGACATCATTTACAATTGCCAATAAATTATCGGCAGAATCACTTATGATATTTAAATATTTTTGTTGTGTTTCATCAAGTTTTGTTTTAGCCAATATTTTTGTCATTCCTAAGAATGCATTCATTGGTGTTCTTACTTCGTGACTCATTTGTGCAAGGAATTCCGATTTTGCAATGGTAGATTTTTCGGCAATTTCTTTTGCTTTGAGTGCATTGTTCTCTAACTGATTTCGTTCAATCGCGTTTGAAATGCTGTTGGCAAAACTTTGGAGCAAAGCAACTTCATCATCCGACCATTCTCTGTCGTTCTTACAATCATCATAACCTACAAATCCCCAAAAAAAGTCTTTGTGCATTATAGGGATGATAAGTATAGATTTAATGTCTTGATATTCTAATAGTTCTCTTACTTCCTTGTTGTTGATTTCGCTTACAATGGCCTTGTAAGGTTCTTTTTTATATAAGGTGTCTAAAATATTTCCAAATATATTGATTGGGACATTTTGTAATTCAGGATTGTCAATTTGGGCTGCAATCTTATCGTTGGTCCATTCAAATCTTTGAGAAGTTAAAAAGTCCAATTGTTCGGGATCAAAACTGTTTTCAAATAAGTAAGTTCGGTCTACATTAACAGCTTGGCCAATCCATGGTAAAGATTTGTAAATGGCATTGTAGAAATTGGGATTCGAAAGTAATTCATTTGTCGCCAATGCAATTGCGTTTAACATACCTTGCTTGCGCAATAAAGCTTGTTCAAAATTACGTCTCATGGTGATGTCGCGCGAAGAAGCAATAATATAACCATTGTCACCAACCTTAAGGTATTTGACCGTAACCTCTACAGGGAAACTAATGCCTGTTTTGACATTGATATTTTCACCTTCAACAATGATGCTTTCGTTTTTCTTCAGAACAGCAACATGTTGTTCCCACAATAATTCATCGTTAAAAAGTTGTTCAAAATCTTGAACAAAGTACTCACTCACCCTTTTAGCTTCAATACCTAGACGTTTGATTGCTTCGGTATTGAGGTAGAACATTCGACCATCCTCTTGCGATACCTGCATGGCATCATAAGAGTTGTCAATAATAAATTGAGATAAGGTTAAGTTTCTATTTGCTTCTAATAAGGCCAGTTCGTTCTTTTTGCTTTGAGTAATGTTTAGTCCATAACCGATAACCATCGTAACCTCGTTTTGTGCATTCAATACAGGGTACATCATCCTCATATGGTATTCTTTATTGCCCTCAGAATCGACTACCTCTTCATTCCAAACATGCACTTGTTTGGTTTCAAATGCTGCTTTAAAATGTTCGTGTCTTTCATCTGCAATTGAATACGGCTTGTTTCTAAAGCTACAATAATCATAATCTGTTTTACCTATAATCCATTCTCTTATTTCAGGGTTCTTAATTCCATATGGATTAACAAATAAATAGCGATGGTCTTTGTCAAATGCTGCAATATCTGCTGGGATTTCATTTAAGATTTCACTATAAAATTTCTCTTGTTCTATGATTTTAATTTGAGCCAATTCATTTCTGGTCACATCGATGTATACCCACAAATGACCATCATAAATATCCTCTTTCCAAAGTGGGATATAATCTCGTTTAAAATATCGGCCATCTTTAAGTTTTAGTAAAACCTTTTCGACCTTGGTTTTGTTTGTTAATGACCTGTCAATTTCTTCTAAAAAACCTTGTTCATCTTCAAACATTTTAGATGTATCACCTGCAGAAGCTGCACAATCAAAGCCTAGCATTTGTTCTGGACTTAGTGGGATTCCGAAAAGCTTAGTAAATGTTTCGTTAACCAATACTATTTTGCGCTCAGAATTTTCCAATAATAAGCCCAGTTGTATGTTTTGAAGTATGAGGTTAAGTTGTCGGCTGTTGACGTCTAAATCCTCTTTCTTGCTTGGTTTTTCTGCACTAATTTGATTTGCTAAGTGCGACAATTGAACTTCTAATTGCTGAATCTTATTGGCTTGCTCAATAATTTGATTTTTGGCAGCAATTAGTGTTTCAGAAATGTCGGTTTGATTGTTTTCCGCCGAATCGGTTTTGTTTGTGTGGTGCATATTTAACGTCGCGTCATTTTAGGCGCAAACTAAAAATCTGAACAAAGATAGATTAGAGCTTTTTGTCTTTTATGATTGATCTCAAGAATTCGTCTTTTTTAGCTCTTGAAATTTCAATTCTGCTGCCATCTTGCATAACAACCATTCCATCGCCTTCGTTTTTAATGATTTCACGAATTTTATTGAGATTTACGAAATGGCTTCTATGTAATTTGTGAAATGGATGCTTGCTAAGAATGGACTCATAATAATTCATCTTTTTGGTTGAATTGATTTTGGTCCCATCTTCCAAATAAATATCGGTGTAAGAACCTGCGGCTTCCATTCTTAGTATTTGTTGGATATCAATAAAGATAGTTTTATCTTGTCTATTGACCACTAGAATGTTGTCTGAAATTTCATGTTCATTTCCTTGACTGCTTGAACCTGCTTGCTTTTCGATTTTATTAAGACACTCCCTAATGTCGGTAATGCTCACTGGTTTTTTAAGGAAATCAAAAACAGAATGACGGAAAGCTTTCAGGGCATATTCATCATGGGAACTAACAATTATAATTTTGGCCTTAGATTGGTCTGAGATAGCGCGAATAAGTTCGAATCCACTTAATTCAGGCATTTCAATGTCTAGAAAAATAATATCGATCTTCTCAGAATTGATAAACTTTAGGGCTTCTGTGGCAATGTTGAACGTGTTAATGATTTCAATGTCATTGCTGAAAAATTCGTTACATAAATGTTCTAAAACCGCAACATTCTGTGGCTCATCATCGACTATGATGCATTTTTGTTTGTAGTCCGTGTTCATGTTTTTCTTAGTTTGGAAGTTTTGTAAATGCCTATATTTAGCCTGTGAAAGCTAATATATTATTTTTGTATAATTACAAAATTACAAATTCTATTTATAATTCGTTGTGTTTTTTTATTAAATTATACTAATACCAACCAAAAACAATACTCACTATGAATCATTAAAGTGAAAATAGATTCATAGTGAGTAAGTTAGGTGATTTAAATTATTTAATTAGCTTACTAATTTTAAAGATACTGCCTTTTTAATTAGCCCAGCCGAGTTTTTAACATCCAATTTGCGGCAAAGTTTTCTCTTGTAGTAATATAATTTACCTCTTGGCATTTTAAGCTTTTCAACCAAATCAACTTCGGTCATTTCGTCTGAAATGTACTGAAGTAAAGTTAATTCAAATTCGCTCAAGGTACTGGTTTCCATTTTTTTGTTGCTTGGTGCTTTTCTCAACAAACGCAAAACCAAATTTGAATCAATATAATATTCGTTGTTGAACACTTTATAAATTGCGAATTCCAGTTCCTTTTCTTTGAAATCTTTTATTAAGAAACCATTGGCATTTGAAGAAAGACAATTATTTAAATCGCTTTCGTCGCTAATTGACATCATAATGACTTTGCAATCAGGATTGTTTGATTTGATGGTGTGGCAAAATTTAATTCCACCAATATCAGGAAGCATAATGTTTAAAAGAACCAAATCAGAACCTTTGTCAGATTTTAAGAAGTCAGCTCCTGTAGCATAAATAGCGATTTCACTATTCTCTGTTGCAGGCAAACTCTGAAGAATAACTTTAATGCCTAAAGCGTAAAAATTATTGTTGCCAATGATTGAAATTTTTAAAATATTCATTTTCGTGTAATTGTCTAATTAACTTATTGTTGATGCAAAAATGAAAATAAAATTAGACCTTATTTCGTGTGTTTTCTCGAATATGTATTAAATTCTCTTGAATTGATAATTAAATATTAATTGCTTCGATTTTTGTATCCTTTTTAACTAACAAAAGGCGTAAAATTTTAAACTTTAGTATAGATATTTTAATTAAAAGTTTATTTTTTAAATTGAAAAGTTTAATTGTAAAATGCAGAAAAACAATACTTAGTATACAATACTTTTTTAAAACGGATTTTTTTATTCGAGTAAGTCTGTAAAAAGTCGATTCTGGGGTTTATTGCGAATTGATAATCTAACATAAATGAATTTAATTTAATT
>JBIKPR010000056.1:0-18623 GCA_044357345.1 Bacteroidia bacterium | reverse complement strand
CTGGGAAAGTATGTCGTTGCCAAATTTATTAAAAAACCTTTACTATTGCAGTAAAGGTTTTTTTTATGCCACTTACTTTTTAGGTAATTTAAACCATGTGTTTGCCTGAAAATAATTGCATTTTTTAGTAAAATATATTTTGTAAAGTTTTCCTTTAAACCCTATATTTGCACTCCTTAAAAACGGTGGTCATAGCTCAGTTGGTTAGAGCGCCAGTTTGTGGTACTGGAGGTCGTCGGTTCGATCCCGATTGTCCACCCCACTTTTAAAACCTAAGTTCTCTTAGGTTTTTTTTATGCCTTCAATCTAACAATGTAAGCTAGGAATCATATTCTTTATTTGTTATTCATTCGATAATCCTGAATTACTAAATGCTTGTCGGTAGTGCTTTGCCAGGATGTGTTAATCAGATGAACTGAATTTCTACAGGAACCATGATGCAAATTGAAATACACTGCTACGGGGTTTAATCATAATATTACTACGGCTATTGATTTACCAACTCCATGATTAAACAGATAACGTGGGTTGTGCATTACATTTAAAGTAATGCTTTCTGTTTTACTTGGAATAAATAGCAATGAATTAAAAAGGATAACCAATACCAAAATTCAAAATAGAATACTTGGTGAAGTAATTGTTCTGAGCAAATTCTTTAATCACCCAGTTTTGTCCAACAGGCATTTCAGGATTCTTAATTTGCATACCCCAATCCAATCGGAATAAGAAGAATTGAAAATCGAATCGCAAACCAAAGCCTGTGTTCATGGCCATATCGCCTATAAATGATCTAACTTGAAACAGCTTTAATGGATTGGTATTGTTCACATCTCTAATCAACCATACATTACCAGCATCAAGAAATATGGCGCCTTCTAATTTTTGATCAAATATATCGAATCTGTACTCGGCATTTCCCTGAATGATAACATTGCCTGCCCGGTCTATTCTAAAGTTCTTAGAACTTTCGTAATAGCTTCCTGGGCCAACTGTTCTTGGTCTCCATGCACGCAAACTGTTTGATCCTCCAATGAAGAACAATTTATCAAAAGGAACAATCAATTGGTTCCCGTAAGGATAGGTTACACCCAGATTTAAACGCAATACCGTCGATTGGTTTTCATCCAATATGGTACTGCATCTTGCATCTATCTCTGACTTCGCATACTGGTAATAGTTTACTTTCAATAATTGATACGATGTATCTGCGCTTTTTGTCCCATCCATTGCCCGTCTGAACAATCGGTGTAAATTCCCGCCCAATTCCAATACATTGGCGCGTATAAAGAAATGAGATTTGCTGTGTGTTGTGTTTTTGTCGGTAAATAAAAAACTCAATCCTGTTGATGTCACAAGATTGTTTGAAAACAACCTTTGTATAAATGCACTGTCAGCTCTACCAGATATGTCTATCGACAATGTGTTTTTACTAAACGACATTTCTAGAACATTTAAAAACCATGTTGAACGGTTGGTGCTTATTTGAAATTGATAGGTGAGTGGCAATATCCGTCTCAAATAATCTGGATTCTTTTCATACAAAAACGATAGGTTGAAATTGGTTTTGATCGACTTCACGTAACGCCATTTTTCCAATGGTTTTAAAAATGACGAACTTGGTATACTTAATGATAAATTTAAACTCTGTTGGTAAGCAGGGTTAAACCGTTTGATTTTATTGGTGTTTGAATCGCGGTACAACTGGGTTTCAATTCTGGTATTGGCACTAATTTCAAATAATTCTGCATTGTGAAACAAGTTTCTATGGGTCCACACAAAGCTATTTGCCACACCATACGAATTGCCCAAGTTGATGTTTTGAATTCGGTTTAATTGTGAAACTATTCCTTGTGGTTCAATGGTAAACGATTGTCTGTAATTGGTTTTCAAGGTAATGACCGCATCCAAACCATTTAGTGTATCGGTTTTTGATGGCTGGTAATTGATGTCAATAAATTTAAAAATAGAAAATTCACTCAATTTGATATAGGTGTTCTCCATTTCTTTACTTTTATAAATGTCCCCTTTTTTAATGGAAATGTTTTTAGACAATACATGCGGATTCACAGGGAAACCATTGAAATAAAAATCTATTCCCTCATAAGGGATCAGTGCAGATTGGACATGGGTTTCAGAATCGTTTTCGAAGTGAACACTTACTTTTCGAATGAATTTTTGGGTGAAACGTTCTGTTTCACTTTTGTTTCCAATGGTTATATTGATTTTTAAGCCATTGATTCTGCCAACTGTATCCAATTCAAAATCAATGTAGTCTTTTGTGAAATCGAAATAGCCATAGTTTTTCATCAAAGCTGTCAATCGGTTTCTTTCTATCGCAATCATTTCTACATCAAAAATGCTGCCTACCAATAAAACCGTCTTGTCCATGTTAAAGTTTAAGAATTTATCAATATCAGCATCGTCTGCAGATAAATTCACTTTAGCTATGCTGTAAGATTTTGCTGGTTTAATGTAATACGTTACACTTGCTTTTTTGCGCTTGTATTCGATTTTATGGCTAATGTCGCAATTGAAATACCCTTTTGAAAACAAGTAGTTTTTTAAATTAAGTTCAGATTTTTCGACCTGTAAGGTGTCTAAAAGAACTGGTGCTTCACCATAGCTTCTTAAAAGTGTCCTAAATCGACTGCTATCGCTTCTTTCAGGGTGTTTTTTAGAACTGCCTAAATTGTATAATCCCAAATGGAAATGACCAAGTACAATAATGTTGCGGTTGGGCTTGTGCTTGATATAGGTGGCCTTGTCGTCATCCAACTTGTCCATCACCTTGTTAAACAGCCCGTTAGCGGAATCTGTGGTCTTTAGTTTATTTTTAATTAAAAGATGTTGTCCTTGGGGAACTAATTTGGTAGTTTTGCAGGAACTCAAAAACATGAATACGACTGTAAACAAAGCAATAAAGCCATGATTAGCAAAGCGAACATTCAATTGGTTAAAAGTCTTCAAGATAAAAAACAAAGACAAAAATATAACCAATTTGTAGTTGAAGGTGAAAAAAGTATTACCGAATTGTTGAAAAGCCCTTTCGAAACCGTTAAACTTTACGCAGTTTCTGAGTTTTTAGATCAAAATTACCAATACTTAAAGTCAGTTTCCTGCGAAGAGGTTAATGAGAAGGAACTAAAGCAAATGTCGGCCCATATGTCTCCCCAAAAAGCAATTGCTGTTGTTCGTATTCCTCAAGAAGATTCTATTCCTCAAAAGACAAAATTGATTTTGGCCCTCGATGAGATTCAAGATCCTGGCAATTTGGGTACCATTATTCGCATCGCCGATTGGTATGGCATCGAACACATTGTTTGCAGCAAAGGTTGCACAGATGTATATAACCCCAAATGTATTAATTCTACAATGGGCAGTTTTCTTAGAGTTAAAGTTCATTATCAAGACATATTAGAAATTGCAAATCAAACCCAATTGCCTCTCATGGTTGCGGTTTTAGAAGGTCAAAATATTCACCAAGGCAGTTTGCCTAAGGAAGGGATTTTAGTTATCGGCAACGAAGGCCATGGGGTTAACGGTTCGATCATTTCTAAAGCAAAGCACAAATTAACCATTCCAAGTTATGGAGGGGCAGAATCGTTAAATGCGGCCATCAGTACGGCCATAATTTTAGATAATCTGATTAAAAGTAAACTTTAACCAGGAACGCTGGGTACTTCTACTTTCAAATTTCCATGCCCTTCTTTAAAACTGATATTAAAGAAGATTTGCTGTGAGATTATTCCTCCTTTTTGTTCTGGAATGTCTGTAAATTCATCCATTTTGAATTTTTCTGTCAACGCATGGTAAAGTGCATTCACTTTGTCTTGTTCTATTTCTATAATTAAACATATGGCAAGGTCGGAAAACTGTTTGAAGTCGGTTATAAAACCCAATTCATCAATAATGGTTTCGGCTTCTTGAATACCTTTTATTCGGTCTTGCATAAAAATTCCCGACCAATAAATGGTCCCAATGTTATGGCTTTCGTTTTTCTTATATAAGATGGCCTTATCCATTGTTTTAAAAGCTAAATCCACCTAAACTTAGTTTTACGTATAGCATCCTCATACCGTATGCAGGTCCGTCTGTAACTATACCTCCAGTATAATGCCAACTCGTGTTTTTGATTCCATAAATATAACCTAGTTTCAGCCCTGTTGTAAGACCGCTGTTTTTGTTTTTTAATTTATTGTATTTAACCAAAGGCAAGGCCAAGAGGTTAATTGATAAATCGATAAGCAAACCACCATTGTTAATCTTTATTTCTCGGGCTTGATTGCTTGTTGTTTGTTCCTTGCTCAAGTTTTTTGTTCTACTAATGCCCAATCCATAAGCACTGCTTCCTATACCAATCATGGGGTATACTTTTTGCGCACGTTTGTTGAGAAGTAAATAAGCAAAATCAAGTGTTCCAAAGGCGCCAGACATAGCATAGGTGAAACTGTCAGTATAAATTTTATCGCCAATCGCCAATGTTCCACTAGCCCCCAATAAAAATTTATTTGAACTTACAAATCCAGTTCCTCCAATCAGCAATTGCTTGTTATTAAATGTTCTTAAATGTTTGGGTATGAAAGTTTGAATCGGATTGGTATTCAATTCGCTATAGCCAATGTTTATTGAAGCGCCATATTGCTTAAAGTTTGACGGTACGTGCATTGCCAGGGCATTTAGGGAAATGAAGATTGAAAACAATAAGGCTTTATATTTCATGTATTTGTGTCATCCAAAAGGATAATGCAAAAATAGAGTTCATGAAAATTGGAAACCATGACTTAGATTATCCTAAATTACTGATAGCGGTCATTTGTGGGCAAAAAAAAATCCCATCCAAATGGACGGGATTTTTTTAAATATTATTAAAAAATTATTTGTGGTCTTTGCAACAAGCACCACCTTTTTCTTTCTTTTCGCATTTAGCAGGATCAGCTGCACATGCTTTAGGGTCTTTGTCTGCACAACAAGCAGTTTTGCCAGCGTCAAAATGTTTGGCAGCGCAGCTTACACCGCAGTTTTTCATGCACTCTTCTTTTGTCGTACATTTTTTACCGCAAGAACTCATACAAGCACCAACGTATTCGCCTTTGTCATTGTACATGCTCATGCAATGCGCTCTTTCCATAGAATCACAACCCATAGAATCACACATTTGAGCGCATTCTTCCATGGTCATTGTCGCACATTTGCTCATATCGCATTTGCCACCCATCATGTCGTTCTTGTCTGCGCAAGCTTCCATTTTATCTTTTTTGCAGCAATCGCCTTCAGCTTCCATTCCGTGACCGCCTATAGCGATGTGAGGAGCAATGACCAAAGAAACGATACTCATTAATTTAATTAAGATGTTCATTGATGGACCAGAAGTATCTTTAAATGGATCACCTACAGTGTCACCAGTTACAGATGCTTTGTGCGGCTCAGATTTTTTGTAGAACATTTCACCGTTGATCATTACACCTTTTTCAAATGATTTTTTAGCGTTGTCCCAAGCACCACCTGCATTTGATTGGAAAATACCCATCAATACACCTGATACAGTTACACCTGCTAACAAACCACCCAATACTTCAGGGCCGAATGCAAAACCTACAATGATTGGAGTGATCAAAGCGATGGCACCTGGCAACATCATCTCACGGATAGATGCTTTGGTTGAAATTGCAACACACTTTTCATATTCTGGTTGTGCTTTGTATTCCATGATACCAGGAATTTCGCGGAATTGACGGCGAACTTCTTGAACCATGTCCATTGCAGCTTTTCCAACTGCTTGGATACACAATGCTGAGAAAATAAATGGAATCATACCACCAACGAACAAACCAGCCAATACTGGTGCTTTGTAAATATCGATGGCATCAATACCTGCGATACCTACGAAGGCAGCAAATAAAGCCAATGAAGTTAATGCAGCTGAAGCGATTGCGAAACCTTTTCCAGTTGCAGCAGTTGTGTTACCAACAGCATCTAAATTATCTGTACGTTCACGAACTTCAGGTGGTAATTGGCTCATTTCAGCGATACCACCAGCGTTGTCAGCGATTGGACCGAAAGCATCGATAGCCAATTGCATAGCAGTGGTTGCCATCATACCTGCAGCAGCGATAGCCACACCATATAAGCCTGCGAAGTAAAATGAACCCATAATACCAGCAGCTAAAGTTAAAATTGGAATAACTGTAGATTTCATACCTACTGCCAAACCACCAATAATGTTGGTAGCGTGACCAGTTGAAGATTGTTGAATGATTGACAATACTGGCGCTTTACCCATTGCGGTGTAGTACTCAGTAACAATACTCATAATTGCTCCAACAGCTGTTCCTACTAAGATAGCACCGAATACACCCATTTTGGTGAACTCAACACCACGAAGGCTGATAACACCATCAGGAAGCATATACATCACAACGAAGTAAGAAGCGATAACCGTTAATATCATTGAAGCCCAATTGCCCATGTTTAAGGCCATTTGAACATTTGACTTATCGTCTTTAATGCGAACAAACCAAGTTCCTGCGATAGAGAACAAGATACCCAATCCACAAATTACCATTGGCAACAATACTGGAGAGAATCCATTGTATCCATCGGCTGAAGAAGCAACAATTTCTTGACCCAATACCATGGTAGCAAGAATGGTTGCTACATAAGAACCGAATAAATCGGCACCCATACCTGCAACGTCACCTACGTTGTCACCTACGTTATCTGCAATAGTTGCAGGGTTGCGAACGTCATCTTCAGGAATACCTGCTTCAACTTTACCTACTAAGTCAGCTCCAACGTCAGCAGCTTTGGTATAAATACCTCCACCAACACGGGCAAACAAGGCAATTGATTCAGCACCTAAAGAGAAACCAGTCAATACCTCGATGGCTGTTTTCATTTCTGTGCTGCTTACATCGACAACATTAAATAATTTTAAGAAAACGATGAACAATCCACCTAAACCAAATACAGCCAAACCAGCGACACCTAGACCCATTACTGTTCCACCGTTAAATGAAACTTTAAGGGCTTGTTTTAAACTTGTGCGGGCTGCTTGTGTGGTACGAACGTTCGCTTTAGTAGCGGCTTTCATACCAATATATCCTGCAGTTGCTGAGAAAACAGCACCAATGATAAATGCAATTGCAATTACTGGGCTTGACTCTTCAACCAAGGTTCCACTCCATGCCAATAAAATAGCGGCAATAGCAGTGAATATTCCTAATACTTTCCATTCTGCTTTTAGAAAAGCCATTGCGCCTGCGGCGATGTAAGAGGCTAATCGATTCATGTTTTCATCGCCTGTCTCTTGTTTGTTAACCCAAGCAGACTTGATGGCCATGACCAATAATCCGATCAGACCCAGCAGCGGTACTAAATATACAATTTGATTCATAATAATTATGTGTTGTTCAAAAATTAAGGGTGCAAAAATAAGAAAATACTTTCAAAAACTATGCGTTTTGAAAATTTTGCTCTTGTTTTTACTTCATTAAATTGTAAAGAAATCGCTTGTAATCGAGGATTTTAGGCAATTAAGCCTTTTGTTTAAATACTTATTTTGGCGCGGTCGTTGATGATTCTGCCGTCTTCCATCTCAATAATACGGTCTGTACTGGCCGCAAATTCTTGGTCGTGCGTCACAATTAACAAGGTTTGTTGGTAGCTGTGCGCCAGTTCTTTAAAGATGTCAAACACGATGACACTGTTCTTCTTGTCTAAGTTGCCAGTGGGCTCGTCACCCATTATGATTAAAGGATCGTTTATCATCGCCCTGGCAATAGCCACCCTTTGTTTTTGTCCACCCGATAATTGATTGGGTTTCTTTAAAGCTTCCTCGTTTATGCCCAGTATTTTTAGCTTTTCAAACGCTCTGTGCTCAAGTTCTTGCTCCGAATATTTGCCTAATTTCAATCCTGGCAACATAACATTGCGCAAAACATTGAATTCGTTTAGCAAATAATGGAATTGAAACACAAAGCCAATTTTTTCATTTCTTACCCTTGCCAAATCTGCTTCTTTAAGACCAAGCATCACTTGATTGTCAATGGTTAATTGGCCTTCGTAATCGGTGTCCATGGTCGACAATATGTACAACAAAGTCGATTTGCCACAACCTGATTTGCCTATTATAGAAACAAAGTCGCCTTTGGTAATCGAAAAATTAATGTCTTTCAAAATCGGTATAGTAACCGGATCGTGAAAACTCTTGTTGATTTCCTTGGCGCTTAAAATGATATTGTCCATTTTATTTTCCTCTTATAATTACAACAGGGTCAATTTTACTCGCTTTTCGGGCTGGAAACAAGCCTGCCAAATAGGTGGTGATGATTGAAAATATACCACCAATTAAATAGAATTTTGGATTGTAATTGATGGGGTAGGTCTTAATGGTCGGCAAGGAAGCCGTGTTAAACGGTATTTGGTCAATGCCCACAGACATTAGGAATCCAAAGAGCAAGCCTGCCAAACCGCCAAATATACCAATGGTTAAAGCAATACCAACAAATACACTTTTAACGTCAGATCCCGAAAATCCTGTAGCCTTTAATATGGCAATTGAATCCATTTTTTCATAAATCATCATGTTCAAGATGTTGTATATGCCAAAACCTGCTACAATCAATAAAGTAATACCAACGGCATACGAAATGGTGCTTCTTACACTGCTGCCGGTTTCAAATTGTGAATTGGTGGTTTGTATGTCTTCTGCATCTAAATTAAAAAGTACGCCATACGATTTTGCCAAGGCCGGGGCTTGCATGATGTCCTTTAACTTAATATTGATGTCGGTGATATAGGTGTTGGGCTTTCCCAATAACTTCTGAGCCGTAGAAAGCGAGGCATAGCTTTGGACTTTGTCAACATCTACTAAACCAGACTGAAACAAACCAACCACTTTTAAAGGGGTGCGTTCACCATTGGGACTGGTAACTTGTATAACATCTCCGATTTTTGCCAGCATTTTATCGGCCGCAGCTTTCCCCAAAATGATGCTGTTCGGAATGTTCTTCAAATCCATGTAATTGCCTACCGTTACGTAGTCGTTGAACTTAAATAATTTATTTTCAGCCTCCACATCTATGCCATTGATTACACCCGTTAGGTCAATTGCCCCGACATTGTAAAACACTTGGGTGGTGATTTTAGGTGCGATACCTAAAACGGCTGGATCGTTTTTTAAGGTGTTTAATATAGAACGCACATTGTGCAATTCGAGACGCACGGCCCCTGGTTTTATCGAGCGGATGAAATGGTGAGAGCCTTTGTGTTCTGAAGCCAAATCGATGGGTTGGATTTTGCTGGCTTTAATCTCGTTAAATAATTTGATGTGGGGACTGCGGTTTAAAATTAAACTGTCCAACATTTCGTTAAGTCCCGACATAAAACTAAGAAGGGTCACAAACATGGTGATGCCAAAAGTTACCCCAACAGCAGCAACAAGTGTTTGCTTCCATCTGGCGATGAGCAACGACTTGGCAATGTCCGCAATAAGTTTTATGTTCATTCTATTGGCAAAGTCAATTCATCCGTTTCTGAAATTCCAGACAAGATTTCTACTTTGGCATAGTCTTTTAATCCCGTTTTGACCTCTATTTGCTTGCCTTCAGTATTTAAAACGTACTTGTCGTTGATTAAATATTTACGTGGTATGCAAAGAACTTTCTGTTTTTTCTGCAAAACAATATTGGCTTCAACCGTTAGGTTTGGAAATAGGCTAGGGGGCTGTTTAACAAAACGGGCTTCAATGGTAAAGGTCTTGCTTCGCTCGTTCATTATGGGGTAAATTTTGCTTACCACTGCTTCGAACACCGAATCGCGGTAGCTATCGAGTGTGATAAAAACCTGCATGCCGGTTTTTAAACTGGCTATATCGTATTCGTCAACTTGCAATTCAAGGGTGAAATTTTTGGAATCACCAATAATGGCCAATGGCGTTTGGGTTGTAACCAATTCGCCTTTTTCCTTTAAAATGCTGTACACTTTGCCATCGTATTTGCTCACAATAGAATAATCACTTTCCATTTGTTTGCTAATGGCCAAGTTGTTTTTAGATTGTTTGGAGCTAAAACTCAATTGACGCTCCAGGTCTTTTAATTTTAATTTTGCCGATTTATAAGCGGTGTTTGAATTGCGGTAAGCCAATTCTCTTTGCTCAAATTCAAGTTTAGAACCAATCTCTTGTTTCCATAAATTGGATTGACGAACAAAAAGCTGTGAGTCTTCTTGCATTTTTTTATTCGCCAATTCAATGCTGATTTTTAGGTCTTGTATTTTGCTTTGGTTGTTCCCAAGGTCAGAAAACTCTGCGTTTAGATTTGCATTCTCGCGGTTAAGCGCAGACACTTGGTTGAATATCGAAAACAATAGGTCGTTTTTGCCTACTAGGTCTCCTTCTGTCACATGTACCTCATTGAGTATGCCGTTAACCGTAGAAAAAACTTGGTATTGGTTCTCACTTTTAATGACACCAGAGGCGTATACCGATTCCGTAATGTCTTCAAATTGTGGCTTAACACTTTCGGTCTTTTTTTTACATGCACCCAGACCAAGCAGCATTAGGGAAATAACAATAAATCTATTCACTTTGCGAAGTTAATATTAATTCAAATCATTGGTTTTAATCATTTGTAAAAATGATAAGGGTCAGTAATACACTTAATCTACCCAGCTTCTGTAGTAGCTTGGATCTTCAATGGCTATAGCAGCCTCAGTGATCTTAAGCGGGAAGAATGGGTCTATCATTACAGCCAATTCCAAGGTTTCTTTTGCCCCAATGCTTTTCTCCGCCATGCCAGGGTGTGGGCCATGTGGAATGCCTTTCGGGTGCAAAGTAATCATGCCTTTTTCAACATGCTTACGGCTCATAAAGTCGCCATCCACATAATACAATACTTCATCAGAATCGACATTGCTGTGGTGGTATGGAGCTGGTATCGCCAAAGGGTGGTAATCGAACAAACGCGGAACGAAAGAACAAATAACAAAATTGTGTCCTTCAAACGTTTGGTGTATTGGCGGTGGCATGTGTATACGGCCGGTAATTGGTTCGTAGTTGTGAATGCTAAATCCATATGGGAAGTGGTAACCATCCCAACCAATGGCATCAAAAGGATGGCTGGCATAAGTGTATGGAAACAATTGGTCGCCTTTTTTAATCATTACTTTAAAATCGCCCATTTCATCGATGGTTTGCAAATCGGTCGGCAATTTAATGTCGCGCTCACAGTAAGGCGAATGTTCTAAAAATTGTCCCATGCTGTTAAGGTAGCGCTTCGGTGGCTTTATTGGGCTAAATGACTCGATAATCATTAAGCGGTTATTGCTGTCGTTAAAGTGCATTTGGTAAATCACACCGCGCGGTATCACCAAATAATCGCCGTATTCAAAATTGATTTTTCCGTATAAAGTTTGCAAGTAACCACTGCCTTCGTGAACAAAAATAACCTCATCGGCATCCGCATTTTTATAGAAGTAATCGCTCATCGATTGTCTCGGTGCTGCAACAGCCATATACAAGTCGCTGTTGTACAATTGTACAACACGGCTTTCTAAAAAATCGTCTTTCGCTTTGGTCTTAAAGGTTACAAAACTGCGGTTCTGCATGTTGTTCGATATGGCCGCTTTCGGCGCAACATCTATAGGTTCGCCAATATGTTTCACCAAAGTAGGGGGGTGACAATGGTACACCAATGAGTATATACTTGAGAATCCTTCGGTGCTTACAAGTTCTTCAGAATAAAGCTCCCCGTTGGGTTTGCGGAATTGAGTATGTCTTTTTTCAGGAAATTTTCCTGCCTTGTGGTAATATGGCATAAAATCGTTTAAATTTGTGGGTAAAATTAATCAAATTTTTGTAAATGTTGTACTGTAAATCTATCTGTTTCTCCGTCATGTTACTCAGCCTGCTGGTATTCACGCAGAGTTGCGATAAAAAAACTGCACCGAGGTATATCTCTGAAACAGATACATCTTACTCTGTAGACATTCGAAATGTGAGCAAGAAGATTAATGCAGATCCGTCCAATCCCGAGTTGTATTACAAACGTTCCAACGCTTTCTTTTTTGAGGACAATTTTAAGCAAGCAACCTTTGACATTGAGTATGCCTTGCAATTGGATTCTGTAAGTCCTTTGTACAACTTTTGCCATGGAAAGTATTTAATGGCTGGCGATACGGCCAATGCAAAAGAAGCAGAAATTAGTTATTTAAAAGCCATTAAAACGGATCCTAAATTTTTTGATGCGCATTTGGATTTGGCAAAATTGTATTTGGCAAAGCAAATTTACGACAAGTCACAAGACGCCTACACCAAGGCCAATAAATTAGACCCAAGCAATCCTACACCCTATTTTTACTTAGGAATAATAGCCAAAGAAATGGGCGATACCAGCAAGGCCATGCTCTTGTTTGAGAAAACCTTGGTATTCGACAGCAAGCACTACAATGCCATTATGCAGTTGGGAAATTTTTATGCCGAGACCCACGACCGAAAAGCCCTTTTGTTTTTCGACCGCGCTATGGAAATTAACGAGTACAGCGATGAGGCCATGTACGCCAAAGGCTTGTTCTTGCAAAAAGACCAGCAGTACAAAGACGCAGCAGCCCTGTATGCCACCGTGGCAAAAATCAACCCTTCCCATATTTTATGCCGTTACAATTTAGGCTTCATTGAAGGCCTGTTTGGCAACTATCAGAAAGCCATTACGCATTTGGACGAGACCATCAATTTGGCCCCTGAATACGCCGATGCCTATACCTTAAGGGGTTTGATGAAAGAGAAGCTAAAAAACAGCACAGGTGCCTACAACGATTACAAGAATGCCTTGCTGCTTGACAAAAATCAAACCAAAGCCAAAGAAGGTTTAAAGCGAATCAATATTACGATTTCGATGCCGTGAGGTTTGGAGTTGGGCAACATTTCGGTTGCACTTGTTTCATCTAGTTAAGTTAAGCAAGAGCAAGGGAATTGAGGAGGGCAACATTAAGTTTGGGCGCTTTAGGTTATTCGTGAATCGCTTCTACAAACAGAAAACATGTTGTTGGAATTACTCCTTTCGTTCGTGAGAACGCTTCGCTTTGTTCCTGCCAACAACACCATAAAAAAATGACCTGGTAGTTGTTTACCAATCACTTGAAATCAAAAATCAACTTTTTTAGGCCGTTTCTATACTGCCAATCCTCCTTCATTTCATTTCGGAGGACACGTCCAATCTTACACTATAGCCAGCTGCTCTAAAATATTTTAATTCTCAGAAACTTTTACATGGGCTTACTGCCGCGCGCCATGTATACATTTTCAAAAACATGATCACATTGAGCATCTGGGCTGCCGTTTCAGCTTGGGGCAGATAATCGTAAATAAAGATCAGTTGAATTCTTGAGTATTAATCAAAACATATGAGCACCGTCAAAAAAATCAATTGATACATTAGCCTTTAAATTATCTTTGTGCAATAAATCTTAACCTATGAATAAATTCATACTTCTTTTTGTTCTCCTGTCGTCCCTATCCTTGCAGGCCCAATTGGGAAAGCACTATTATGAAATAAAGGGGAAGTATGGACGCTCAGTTACAGGCTTTTTTGAGGTGGAAAATGAACACCGTTTTCAGGAATTGTTTCGGGTGAATGCCAATGAGAAGAGAACATTCATTTACAACTTAGATACGGTTGTAATTGCGGTTTTTATTGACCGAAAAGATGCTTCCATTACCCGCGACTCAGCCCGCTTCTGGGCCAAAGAAGAGATGCCAGGATTTACCCCTCAGAAGTTTAACAGCGACGCCAATGCCTATATGATGTACGACAGCATGCGCGATTATTTGGTGTTTTTAGAAAAACCTACCACAGGTAGTAAAATGCTTGTGATGTGTAATGACCCAAAATACATCAAAGAATTTGTCAAAGATGTGGTAACGTGGAAACGGGAAGAGGATTAGTAGAGGCAGGGCATGCCCTGCCTCTACAGTGAACCAACATTTTATAATGTTGTTAATAAACGAATTCTCGAAGCATTTCCGATTGCCTCCCCAGCAACCCTTGTTTCACCCCATGGTGTGCATGGAACGTAGTGGAATGCTCTACCACAGAGGCTCTTGCTCAGAATTTATCATACATCCCCAATCCGTAAAACTCTTGGCCTATGGCTTTGATTTGTTTGACGCGTCTTTGGTTTAGTATGAAGGCAAAACTGGCAAAGCCAATGAATATGAGATACAAGACTATGGCGATAATTAAATCGTTGGTCTTGCGTTTAGAATAGTCTATTAACAAAAGTTTGCCTTTTTCAAGTTGTACCACTTGATTGTTTTCTTGTCCTTCAACATGTTTCCAATCTTCGAAGTAAACACCCATAGTATCACCAATAGCAATGTTGTTTACAAAGGTGTCGTAGGCAGAATATTTTTTACGGCTAATAACAAAATCATGGTCCATGCCATGCAATTTGAATTTGTAAATATTGGATGGAACGGCATTCGAAACATGGTGCATACCCATCTCTACCACAATATCTTTGTGGAATTTGGCGTCTTTTAGAGTCCATGTTGAACGGTACATAAACACAGAAGCAAAGACCAACCATAAAAAGGCAGCAGCCATTAATATGTAGATTCTAAATCTCATGCCGGGAACTTTCTTGTACTTGTAATTTCTCAATGAATAGAAGCGTTAAACAGCCAACAAAATCGAAAGACTGTGAATTACTATTGCAATAATAATCTTTAGAAGGCAATAAAAAAAATGGCTGAAATATTCCGCTTTGTATACTGCGAATTCGTAAGCGACACTTGTTGGTGACGCTAGCATTATCTCTCTTCTTAAACTCCTTTCAGAAATAAGGGTTCTAAAATTATCCATTTGCTAAACACCAACAAGACCTTGCTGGTGGATATTAGAATTTTAGAGAAGTCTACTACGACTCTTTCTCGTAGTAGATCTTGTAAAACTTACGCCCGTCTTTCTCTACCCCATGCTCTATCATTTCTTTATTGCCATGGATATAGATATGGAAATTGCGGTCGAGCTTTAAGATGCTCTTAAACACCTTGGCTTGTTTTTTAACCGCTGGCAATGAAATATCAAATTCGTCGGGTACCTCTATCTCATTGCTTTGACGGTAGTTTTGGTCAAAGCGCTGAAAAGATTCAATAACGGCTGGGTCGCGGAACACTTCTTCTTCAAAGTCGGCCTTGTTGAAAATGTCGTTCGATTTAAAATACTCCATTGAACGGTTCAGTAAATCGATTTGATCGCTTTTGTTGAGTTCAAAGTCCTCGGTCACCTGAGCCGTTACATACTGCTTGGCAATGTTTAGGAAATCGCGGGTTTGGTGGAAATCGTCGTTGCTCGATTTTAAGTTTAAAAACTGTTCTTTCCAAAAGGCAGCTTCCTCAGAACGGTTGGTCTTGTCGAGTATGCATACCTTAAAACCTTTGTCTTCTTCCATGTTGAAAATCAAACAGGCTTTGTCTGGTTTGTCCACCTGTATGCCTTCAATCTTATCGAGCATAAACCCATCATTGTCTTGGTTAAGCTTTAAAAAACTGTGTTTGTTTTCCGACTTAAAAATGCCAATGGCTTGTACCTCTTGGTAATCGACCATCAGTTTAGAAATAAAGGCCACAAACAAGTCGCCCGACTTAATGTTCGGGTGGTTGGATGTTTCGTATAAATGTTTGGCAATATGAACCGAACTTGTGTGGAAGTTGGCTGAGCCATCGAATACTTCGGAAGCAAATTTATACAAAGGGTTAAGCGTATGGTCGCCGTTGCTAAACGAGAAATGGAAATATTCAGGGGTGCTGAACGCATTTAGAAAATACTTTTTTAACAAAGCTTCGGTCTCTTGTCCGTTGGCATCGAGTGGGTGCTTAGATAAGAGGATGTCTTCTCCGTTGTTTTTGTTCCCTACTTGGTGAACAGATACAATATCGAGGGTAGCAACTGAATGGTCTATCATTGAGGTGCAAAAATAGGGAAGCAGAGTTAAAAATTAGCAGGGATTTATTGCCCAGAATCTGTTCATCTTCAAAAAGGAGAATCCCTAAATTATGCAGAGACCACTCCCTAAAAGTAGTGAATTTTAAGGTATTTTGACTGGTTTTGAACGGTTTGTGAAATTGTGGAATGTAATTGCGTTAGAAATGTACGCAAAAAGATTACACAAATACACCATGCACAAAAGCTTGCCTACATTTTGAAGACAAACCCCATCTAATGTTTAAAAAGATGAAAACACACAAATCTAACTTGCGCACTGGTGGCCACAATGGCCATCAGTGTTTGCATCTTAGCAAATTCGCCCACAATGATTAAACATCGATGACATTAAATTTACTCTATATTTGTAATTTTGTATTCGAATTGTCTTTTAAAAATCTCAAAACGAAAACCATGGCAAGCACAGCAACTTTAAACGACAAATTCACCATTAGACCATACCGCAGCAGCGACAAACCAGCGGTAATGAATCTAATGAAACTAAATACCCCCAAGTATTTTGCACAATCAGAACAAGGTGCTTTTAAGGTCTTTTTGGAAAATGAAATTGACCAATATTTTGTTATCGAATACAAGACCGAAATATTTGGGAGTGGCGGATTTAACTGGTCGGAAGACGGGGGCATGGCCTATTTGAGTTGGGACATGGTGCACCCCAATTTCCACGGACTGACCTTAGGAACTCAATTGCTCCGACACCGTATGCAATTGTTGCAATTGCATGGCAACGTGCACTCTATAATTGTAAGGACTTCACAACTCACCTATCCATTTTACGAAAAACGCGGCTTCAAATGCCTGGAAATTCAGGAGAACTACTGGGCTCCGGGATTTGATATGGTGGTGATGAGGTGGGAAGGGCAATAATTTTTTTTGCAGAGCAAAAAAAATATTGCCACAACAGCAAGAGGGATGAGCGAGGCAGTCGGAGATGCTTCGGGATTTCGATTGCTAATTTAATCTCTGCTTAAGAAGGTCTGAGGGCTTTCGGAAATACGAAAGATTCCGGGATCTAACCAATAACTATTAACGAATAACTAATAACCAATAATGGATAACAAAATACCGAAAAACATTTCCGTTATTTGAAGAACGAATGAAACATTTTTCTTTACTGTTATTGCTAACAATCATTTCTACTAAGCTACCGGCCCAACTCGGTAAAACTTACCGCGAGGTACAAGCTTTATATGGTGAAGTGAATTTGCCGGGATTGAATTTGCGCAACGAGGGCAACATTATGGTTGAGGACAAGAAAACAGCCCATAACGAAGTGCGCATGATGATGTACAATAAAGACAGCACGGTTGTTGGCGTTGCCATTGGCCGCTTGGATACCTCCATAACCCAATGGGTGTATTTGGATTTCTTGAAAAACGAGATGCCCGATTACAAGATGAACCGCTCGGTATACCACAACGGCTGCCTGCACCAATGGGACACCGTGCACAATTACCTCATTGTATACGGCCCTTCGCAAGCGGGCAAACTGTTTCCCAATTCCTCCATGGTGTTCATCAACAACCCCGAGCTCATCAAAATCTTCGTGTCGAGGATAGAGGAGTGGAAGGAGTAGGGGTGTGAATTAATTTAGGTATTTGTTTAGAAAGACTTAATTCAAATAAGATATATTTGCCTTAATGAAACACATTGAGGTAGTTGCAGCCATAATTCAGCACAAAGGAAAAACGCTTTGTGTTCAGAGAGCTGAAAGTAAATACGATTATATTTCCAAGAAATTTGAATTCCCAGGCGGCAAAGTTGAGGAAGGGGAAACAAATGAAGCTGCAATAATCAGAGAAATTAAAGAAGAGCTTGAATTAGATATTCAAATATCAAAGCCATATTTAAGTGTATTCCATGAATACCCAGATTTTGCAATTACCATGCATGGTTTCTTATGCAGTGCAGATAATGATCAATTGGTGTTGAATGAACATGTTGATTTTAAATGGCTTTCTATTTCAGAACTAGACCAATTTGATTGGGCTGCGGCAGATATTCCTTTTGTTAATAAACTGAAAGAATCTCTATGAGTATGGATGAACAATCATTGTTAAGCAGCCTGCAAGCAGGTTTTATTAATCAGTTTATTCATTCAAAGGGTGTTTATCTTCCTCAAATTTTAGTAAATGATAAGAAGTCTGGTATCAAAGTTTTAAGCACTATTCAAAGTGAGTTGATGCAATGTGATGAATTTTGGTTCTCTGTTGCTTTTGTTACAAACAGTGGTGTAGCCTCTTTGTTTCAAACACTCTTGGAGTTAGAAGAGAGAAATATAAAAGGTAAATTGTTAGTTTCTCAATATTTAAATTTCACCCAGCCGGAAGCTTTGAAGCGACTTTCTAAGTTTAAAAACATTGAACTAAAAATTGTAACTGAAGGAGATTTTCATTCTAAAGGATATCTTTTTAAGAACAATAATTTATATGACCTAATAATAGGAAGTAGCAATTTAACCCAGTCGGCACTTAGTAAAAATAAAGAATGGAATTTAAAGGTTACTGCAACACCTGAAAGCCATATTATCGTAAATGCAATTAAAGAATTTAAAAACGAATTTGAGAATGCGCATTTGGTAACTAAGCATTACATCGACGATTATGAGCAAATTTACAAAAA
>JBIKPR010000110.1:0-5526 GCA_044357345.1 Bacteroidia bacterium | reverse complement strand
TAAAGGTAAAATTAAGGTTTCCCATATCGTGGAACACGGCTCCACCACCTGAAAGGCGACGAACAACTTTAACACCTTTGGCTTGAACGTAATCGGTGTTAATTTCAGCCAAAGTATTTTGGTGCTTACCCACAATGATGGCGTTCTCGTTGCGCCAAAGGGTAAAAATATTTTCGTTAAATTCTTTAAGTAAATACTCTTCGGCAGCAAGGTTAAAGTATGGGTCGTTGTTTGGGTTTTGAATGATGAGCATCGCTGCAAAAATACACGTTTGGGTGGAAACCTTGAGTCAAACTGACCTAAATATGTATTTTTTATTAAAATCAGGCGCTTACAATTTTTATAGTAAATAGAAACAATGTATTTTTGCGCCCGTCATGAATTTTGAACTAACAGAAGAACAATTAGCGGTACAACAAGCTGCTAGGGACTTTGCACAAACCGAGTTATTACCGGGTGTAATTGAGCGCGACAACTACCAAGAATTTCCAGCTGAACAAATTAAAAAGTTAGGCGAATTGGGCTTTTTGGGTATGATGGTAGATCCTAAATACGGTGGAAGCGGCATGGATACGGTAAGTTACGTATTGGCTATGGAAGAACTAAGCAAGGTAGATGCATCTGCCTCTGTTGTAGTGTCTGTTAACAATTCATTGGTTTGCTGGGGCTTGGAAACCTTTGGTTCTGAAGAGCAAAAAATGAAGTATTTGGTTCCATTGGCGAAAGGTGAAGTGCACGGTGCATTTTGTTTAAGCGAGCCAGAAGCTGGTAGCGATGCAACATCACAAAGAACTACTGCTATCGACATGGGCGATTACTACTTATTGAACGGTACTAAGAACTGGATTACCAATGGTAAGACTGCTTCTACTTACTTGGTAATTGCACAAACCAATGTTGAAGCTGGACATAAAGGCATCAATGCATTTATCGTTGAGGGTGGTATGGAAGGTTTTGTAGTTGGAAAGAAAGAAGATAAAATGGGTATTCGCGGAAGTGATACACATTCATTGATGTTTACGGATGTAAAAGTTCCAAAAGAAAACAGAATAGGTGAAGACGGATTTGGATTCAAGTTTGCCATGAAAACCTTAACCGGTGGACGTATTGGTATTGCTGCTCAAGCTTTAGGTATCGCTAGTGGTGCTTATGAATTATCAATTAAATATTCAAAGGAAAGAAAAGCATTTGGTACAGAGATTATGAACCACCAAGCCATTCAATTCAAATTGGCTGATATGGCTACTGAAATTGAAGCAGCTAGAATGTTGTGTTTAAAAGCTGCTTGGTTAAAAGACCAACACATGGATTACAACAGAGCTGGAAGTATGGCTAAGTTGTTTGCCAGTGAAGTAGCAATGAAAACAACGGTTGAAGCGGTTCAAGTTCACGGTGGATATGGTTACGTAAAAGAGTACCACGTTGAGCGTTTAATGCGTGATGCGAAGATTACCCAAATCTACGAAGGCACCAGTGAAATACAACGTGTTGTTATTGCGAGGGATATCTTGAAGTAGGATACAGAGCAAGAGCCCAGTTGCAGAGAATTCCGCTTCGCTGCATTCACGCAACGGGCTTTAGCAAGGGCGAGGCATCGATGTAGCTTAATCATCACATTGATTATCGTTTTTTCTACTCTACTCAATATAGATTTTATTCAAAAAAGCTTCTCGAAAGGGAGGCTTTTTTTATGTTGAATAAAACAAGAAGCATGTTGTTGGAGTGCTCGCAAGTTACTCGAAAGCTCGTGAGAAAAGTTCGTGAAACCACTTCGATATACATGTTGTTGGAGTCCCCGCCAACAACACCTTCAGTGCGATAATCTGGCATACCTTTATGATTTCTTTGAAATGCTTCATTCTTATGATTAATTGAAACCATGTTGTTGGTATTACTCCTTTCAGTCGTGAAAAAAGTCCTTGCCAACAACGCCATAAAAAAATGACCCGGCACACCATTACGATTTCTTTGAAACGCTTTAATTCTCATGATTAATTTCATCATTAAGTAAGCGATTATTTCAAGGTTAAACGAAACTGCCCCAAACAGAAACGACAGCCCAGATGCGTTTATATAAGTTATTTTAAAAAGATATACATGGCGCACGGTAGTAAGCCCATGTAAAATCTCCTTAGAATTTGCGTTTTCACACGCAGCTGGCTATAGTGTATGTTGGGAATGGCAGACTAAAGACACACTTTAACACGAACGATGAAAATGAAATTGATGTTTAGTTTTCAAAGAAATCGTTAACAACCCCGTGATAGAGAATTCCACTTTGTTTCATTCACATCACAGGGCAGGCTGCGAGGTTATCGCACTGAAGGCGTTGTTGGCAGGAAACTTAGCTGCAGCGCTCTCACGAGCTTGCGAGTAACCCAACAACATGGTTCACATTTCCAGAAAACGAGTTTTTTTATGCTAGTTTTGTTTTGATAATCTCCACTTCATGGTCTTTGCCATAAAGGAAAATGTCTAGCCAAAGTTTGATGATTTCGCTGCTGTTATTTTCTATGAGCTTGTTAAATGAATTGAAGTCTTCCGCATCCAATTCATGTTCACCTTTTAGGTGTTTGGGAGCATCCATTAAGCCTTCTGAAAACCCTATGCTATAAGTGCTAAAGCGATTGCCTCTACTTGCCATGAGCAAAATGGGTAAGCTGGCTTCTTTTTTAAAACTGATGATTAATCCGTAGTAATCATAGATTGGTTTCATGGGTGTCGCGAAAGGCCAACAAATTTAATCAAATATTCCTCATAGTATCAAGTCATATTTTTGTCATAAATGGCTTTTAATTATTTTATAAGAGGCTAATCTATACTTTAGTTCAAGTCCAATAACATAATGGCGTGTAAGTCCCTCGGGCCTAGTTTTGCGCACTATAAGTGGCTGAGCAAATCGACAACTCAATTCAAAGTGTTTGTTGATGCTATACGTTCCACTTACAGCATAGTTAAGGGTTAAGCCTTTTGATCCATGCACCGCATAAGAGGCCGTGTTGCTGGCATTGTAAACCCTGTCGTGCAGAAGGTGGTAAACTGAAATGAGGCCAGCATTGACTTGAAAGCGTTTATGCACAGCAAAACTGCGGTCAATGCGCAAAAGGGCATCAGGTCTGCGCATGAGTTTGTTTGAGGTAAAATAAGCTGACGCATTGGGGGTGTATTGGACCAAGCTCGATTCGAAATTGTTTTTGTTGAATTGAACTATGGGCATCTGAAAACCAAGGGCAAAACGCCAAACACTTTTATAGCGCGCATCGGCTCCCAAAAGGATATTGTGGGTGCCCAAGCTGGTTTGGTAAACCATTGGCAAAGCCATCATCATGCTATTGTTGGCAGGCATTTGAATTTCGAAAGCTTTGTCGGATGCATTGACACCCAATTTAAAACCAAGCGTATAGTTAATGATCCAATCTTTTTTCTGATAATATTGGTAAGTAAAACTGGCACTGATGTCCCCCAAACCTTGGGTATTGGCCAGATTTCCTTGCGTAAAAATATAAGGAAGTTTTAATTGTATCTGGGCTTTTTTAAACAGCGATTTACTGAGTTCTATTTGGGTACTGTGCACGTTTACTTTTTGTTCGCCGCTGCCTAAACTTTGGTTGATTGTGAAAGAGAAACGGTCAAATGTTTGATCCTTTTTAAGTGAATAACCTAAAGTGCAAATTCCGGCATCACTGCAACCTTGCGCCGGTAATTTTTCAATAACAGATAGTAATAGAAGAATATACAGAATTTTTTTCATTTCACAAAAATACAGTCTTAAAAGGAGGAATTTTAGTCCAATAGAAATAAATCGAGCAAAAAATGGGGTCCGAAAAAAGAGGGTCTAAGTTACTGAATAACAAGTATTTATACAGAACTTGAAAAATAATTATCAACAAAGTGGAGAAAAGTGGAGAAAAGTGGATTTTTTGATTTTATTTTACAAAATTATTTACAGAACCTAAATGGCACGGTTTATCGGAGAGTTTGAATGCAAAATTGACAGCAAGGGAAGAATTATCTTGCCGGCGAAGCTGCGTTTGCAAATTCCAGACAAAGAAGCCAAGGCAATGGTGATTAACCGCGGATTTGAGAAGTGTTTGGTTTTATACACTTCTTCCGATTGGGCAATGGAAACAGAAAAGCTTCAAGTCTTGAACGATTTTAACCGAACAGCTAGAAAGTTTATCCGCCAATTTAACAACGGTGCCAACATCGTCCCAATCGATACCGCCAGCAGGATAAACATTCCAAACAATTTAATTGAATACGCCTCATTGCAAGGCGATGTGATTATATCTTGTTACAACCACAAGATAGAGATTTGGGATAAGAAACACTACGAAGAAGAATTGAAGTTTGATGACCAAGAGTTCTCTCGCATGGCAGAAGAGTTAATGGGCGACGGCGCTCCAATAAACATCGGATTTAAAAATGAAAACAATGACAACTGAAGTGTACCATTTACCAGTGATGTTGAATGAGTGCATTCAGGGTCTTAATATTAAAGAAGACGGCGTTTATGTTGATGTGACCTTTGGAGGTGGCGGGCATTCAAAAGAAATATTAAAGCATCTTGGACCTAAGGGTATGTTGTATGCTTTCGATCAGGATTCGGATGCAGTGGGCAATTTGCCCGACGATGAACGTTTGGTGTTTATCAACCACAATTTTAAATACATCAAACAATTTTTAGAGTATTTAAAAGCAGTTCCAGTTGATGGCATATTGGCTGATTTGGGTATTTCGTCTCATCAAATAAATGAAGCGGATAAAGGTTTTGCGCACCGTTTGGGCGGTGACTTGGATATGCGTATGGACCGTAAATCGGGACTTAAAGCCAGCGAGGTGGTGAACACCTATTCAGAAAAAGAGTTATTAAGGGTTTTTAACACCTATGGTGAAATAAAGAATGCCTACAAATTGGTTTTGTTGATTATAGAAAAACGCAAAAGAAATCCAGTTACAAGCATTGATGAATTCAAGGATGCCATTCGCAATTGCATACCTGGAAAGGAAGAAAGCAAATATCTGTCTCAAGTTTTTCAAGCTCTGCGCATTGAAGTAAATGAAGAGATGAAAGCCTTAGAAAGTTTATTGGAAAATTCAGCTACTGTCTTGGCAAAAGGCGGTCGTTTGGTGGTAATGAGTTACCATTCATTGGAAGACCGTATGGTAAAAAACTTTATCAACTCGGGCAATGTAGCAGGAGAAGTTGAGAAGGACTTTTTTGGAAACAAAACTGAAGTATTCAAATCTCTCAGCAAGAAGCCAATTATTCCGAGTGATGAAGAGATAGATAGAAACAGAAGATCGAGAAGTGCAAAATTAAGGATAGCAGAAAAGATTTGAACCAGTTTAAGCCCAATACCATCAAACCTGAAAAAGGCCATGCAAGTCCTGCGAACGAACAGGCTGATGAAATGCTTAAAAAGGCCAGCGATTTTTCTTTTTTTATCGACAAGGATAATTTAAGCAAATTGATGCCTCCCATATTTATGGCGGTTGGAATTATTGTGGTGTATATCGCACTTT
>JBIKPR010000006.1:0-56540 GCA_044357345.1 Bacteroidia bacterium | reverse complement strand
AAGCTTCGTGTTTTAGATATCTATAGAATCTTCATTCCAAATGCATTCAGTCCAAACAAAGATGAATTTAACACCGCTTGGGAGCCTAAATTCACATCAATCATATCATTAGAATTAAATATTTTCAACCGTTGGGGCGAAAGAATATACTACAACGGAGACAACACAGGGCGTTGGGATGGAACCTACAATGGCGTTGATTGCCAAGAAGGTGTATACTATTACCACATCAAAGTGAGAGACAACCGCAAAAAATGGCACTACTACAGTGGTATGATTTCACTGATTAGATAAGACTAAGCACACCCAGTGCATAAAAAAAGTCCTAGTTATACGCTAGGACTTTTTTATTGGAATCAATTTTAATTATTTAATTTGCATTCTTTGTGCAAATGCATCTTTATAGTTCTTGCCTAATGGAATATTTTTGTTGCCTACTTTTACCTCGTGTGCTCCAATTGCTAAAACCTTATTGGTTGCAACAATATAACTTCTGTGAACACGAGCAAATTTATTGGCAGGCAAGCTTTGCTCCATATTTTTCATGGTTTGCAAAGTAACAATACGTTTATCTTCTGAAATGTAAATTTTAACATAATCAGCAAAAGCTTCAACATACCAAATTTCGTCATAGTTAATTTTAATCATCTTAGAATCGGCTTTCACGAACATAAATCCATCGTTCATTTCCGCTTGTGGTTGCTCTGTTTTATCTTTAATTGAGAAGTACTCCTCTGCACGGTCAACCGAACGTTTAAAACGATCGAAAGATACTGGCTTCAACAAATAGTCTAGGGCATCTAAAGTAAATGCATCAACTGCATATTCGGTGTAAGCAGTTGTAAACACCACAAGAATCCCACTGTTTTGGAGTGATTTCATAAAATCAATACCACTGATTTCTGGCATGTGGATGTCACAGAATATCAAATCTGGTTTTTCGTTCTGAATGGCTTCAGAAGCCTCAATTGCATTTGAACACTTAGCGATTAGTTTTAGGTTGTCGCATTTTTTGATGTGCGCTTCCATAACCTCTAGTGCCAATGGCTCATCGTCGATAGCCATGCATTTTAAAATTTTGCTCATACTGTCTGTAAAATTAGGGTAACTGAATAGTTTTCTTTATCGTCAACAATGTTAAGTTCGTGTTTAGCAGGATACAAAATATTCAGACGGGTTTGCACATTTTTCAGACCAATTCCTCCAACTTTGTCTTTGTCCAAATTGTTTAATGCCCCCGGCTTATTGTTTGAAATACTGAAAATTAATTGGTGGTTTTGGGTATCAATCAAATACTTAATATGAATATACGATTTACCTAAACTGGGATTTGCCCCGTGTTTAAATGCATTTTCAATAAAGTTAATGAAAAGAAAAGGTTCTATCATTTTGCCAAAAGTACTGCCTTCCACATCCAATTGAATGTCGGTCCTATCGCCTAAACGCAACTTTTCCAATTCGATGTAATCGCGAACAAATTGAATATCATCCTCAATAGGCACTTTTTGTTTCTGACTTTCATACAAACCAAAGCGCAAAATATTTGAGAGCTTCAAGACAGCATCTGGCGCCAATTCCGAATTTTTTAGAGTCAGGGCATATAAATTATTTAAATTGTTAAATAAGAAATGGGGATTGATCTGTGACTTTAAAAAACGCAGTTCATTTTCAATATTTAATTTCTGCAGTTCTTTATTGGTTTGCTCTTTCAAAAACCAGTTCCTAAACAATTTAATTGAAGCCGTTAACAAGACCGTAAACAGAATCGTTAAGAAATTATAAATAAAAAATTGCAGTGTCCAAATATTGGCTATACTCTCCTCGGTCAATGGCACATATAAATACGAGGCAATGGCCAATGGAAAACACACCAACAGTATCGATAAAAATAAACTTAAAAAATATGCAATGTATTGTCTCCTAAACAAAAACCACTCAATCAAAAAGTAATTGTTAAAATAACTGACCAAAATGTGAAAGAAAATAAACACCCAAGCACTTACAATGGCTTGTCTCCATGAAACATCTGAGCCGATTAAAACAGACCAAAAACCAATATAAATTAACCAAAATATAAAATGGTATATTTTATAATGGTTAAAGCCCTTGATGGCGTCTGAAAAAAACCGATTAATTACAGGTTTCATCTATGGATTTCTAAAAAAACGAAGTATTTCTTTTGCCCAATCAATTACTTTGGCACCACTACCCAACATGCTGCTTTCTACCCTAACCTCTTCTGTATCATTTGGGCTAATTCTTGAAAAATAATTATTGGCTATACGGTACGAAATTACATTAGAAACTAGCAATACCGCTATCAATATCCATGAAAACCACTTTTTATGTGACCAATCAGAAAATCGCATTTTATTTCACGAAAGTACATTATTTTTTCAAAAAATCATCAATTAAGACCTGTTGAAAAACCCTGCCCTGATTTTTAATTTTAACTTCTTCCGATTTTAATCCCTTGAAACCAGAGGACAAACCGTTGTTATCGTACACAAATTCAGAATGATTGCTTACCCTTCCAAATCCATTGTTGTAATGGTATTGTGCAAATCCATTTGAATCTAAAACGCCTGTTTGCCATTTAAAGTCATTGAAAGGCAAGTGCATGCTTTGCAAAATAAGCGATGGAATAATGGTTTGCGAAACCACATTCTCTATTTTCTTTCCTTTTAATTCTTCTTTTAATGCACCACCCAACATCAACAATGGAATCTGAAACTTTTCTTTTTCAAAACCATAAACATCTTTGACGCCTATATTATGACCATGGTCTGCCACTATCACTATAATTGTATTCTTAAACCAAGTTTGTTTTTTGCAGTTGGCAATAAAATCACCCAAACTTTTATCTGCATAACGAATTGAATTCTTTAAGTTATACCACTCATCCTTTTTTAGATCGTTCGATTCAAAAGGCACATCAAATGGCTCATGGCTACTTAAACTTAATGCCATTGTATAAAACGGTTGAGGGGTAGAATTCATTGTAGCAATTGCCTTACTATACATCTCTGCATCGTGGGCTCCCCATTTGCTTTTCAAAGACGTGACATCAAAATCTCTTTTGTCTAATACCTGATCAAAACCTTGCATTAAGAAATAAGATTTCATTGATGCAAACTCTGCATCCCCTCCATATACAAATGTATTATGATATCCTTGTTTCTTTAATACTTTGCCCAACCCAGGTAATACGTTTACTTTATCTGGAAAAACAATCAAAGAGGAAACAGGTTGGGCAGGATAGCCGCTGTTGATGGCCAACAATCCTTTCTCAGTGCGATCTCCACTCGCGTAACATTTCATGAAACTCAAATTTTCTACCGACAATTGATCCAAATATGGGGTGCAGTTATTTGCCCCGGTATAATACGCACTAGCAAATGCCGTAAAACTCTCTAATACGACTATAAGTATATTTGGTTTTGCTTGATTGCTAATTCCAAACGGTTCATATGCCTTTTCAAATTGCAGTTCAAAAAGCTTCTTCGCTTCTGATTGTTCAAGCACAATATATTCATCACCATACAAAGTTCTTGTATCATTAACCAAATAATACAAAGCATTCCAAAAGCTATTAACCGCAGTGGCATTGTATATTTGTTTTGGTGCATATATAGCGCTTGTTTGACTAATGGTTGCAACACCAACTCCACCCCTTAAAAAAATAAAATTCACACCCATCCATATAAAGGTAATGGTTCCATATTGCCACGAATAATCAATCTTTTTCTCTAATATCTTAAACAACTTTATCAATATAAAATAAAAAACCGGCAACAAAACAAGCACAAACAAAACTGTTTTCAACCAATTTGCCGAACCAGCAGATAAAGCCATTTCCTTTGGGTGACTGATGTACACCAAAACCTGATTGTTAAATTTATTACCCCATTGAGCATACAATTCTGGGTCAGAAATCCCAATCGCAAAAATCAAACTGAACTCAAAAATCAAAAGAGTTCTTAAAATCCATTTATTGCTCTTTTTTCTGAAAATATTTTCTATAAATAAGACTAAGAAAATTGGCATTAAACAATACGCTGATGCCGACAAATCCAACCTAAAACCTTTGAAAGCTGTTTGCAGAAATACCATGAAAGGCGATTCCGTGTACAATTTATAATGGTAAAGAATAAAGTACAATCGGATGGCCTCAAAAGCAGCCAAAAACAAAAGATACAGTTTTAAAAATTGAATTAGACGTTTCAAAAAAGCTTTATTTCAATGGGCAAAATTACGTTAATATTTTGTTTTTGTTAAGGAATTGAACCATTTATGCCATTATTTCATCGAGATTTTGCTTGATTACTTCTGAAATTTGATCAGTCGGCAAATCGTTGTCATCATTACCAAAGGGATCCTCAATTTCTTCTGCGATTAATTCAATACTAGCAAAAATATAAAACAACATAGAAACTATAAAGATTGACCAATAGCCAAACTCCATTGCAAATCCGAATGGCATTGAAGCAATGTAAATAAATATTATTTTCTTTAAAAAGATGCTGTAAGAATACGGAATTGGCGTCTTTTTAATCCGTTCACAAGCCCCCAAATTATCAGAAAACGATTGAATCTCCGAATTGATCATAAGCATTTGGGTTGAACTCATTTTTCCACTTTCTAAATGCCCATTTAATTCAAACACCAATTTCTTCATCAAATAATTGGGCACGTGCTTGGCTTCTAAAATTTCATCTACAGAATATTTATCTGAGGCGATTAAATCATTTTCAGTGACCTCCGAACGCAAATGTGACTTGCTACTACTGATAAAATTCTGAATCAAAATCTTCAATGTATTCCTATCATCGGCATCTTTAATGATTGCGCTTAATTTAATGGCCAAATTTCTAGAACTGTTTACAAATCCTCCCCAGGCTTTTCGGCCTTCCCACCACCTATCATAAGCAGTATTGGTGCGGAACACCAAAAGCATAGAGAGCACAAAACCCACCATAGCGTGAATCGTTGTTGTGTTGTTAAAATGGGCATGTATAAGCTCCCTTTCTGTATATACAATTACAAAAGTATACACTGCAATTCCGAATATGCCAGGCAACATTATTCGGAATGTATCACTTTTGGGGAAGCTCAAAATTAATTTCCACCAATCTTTTGGATTATAGATTACCATACAAATGCAAAAATGAAGAGATTAAATAAGAATACCAAAGTTCTTATGGCAAGTAAACTGCCTTTTTTAGACTACCTTTGCAAGATAAAATGAATCTGATATCAGCGGCGAATATTTCTAAAGCGTACACCGAAAGATGGTTGTTTAAAGAAATTAGTTTTGGTTTAGCCAAAGGCGAAAAACTTGCTTTAGTAGGAAGCAATGGAACTGGAAAATCTACATTACTTAAAGTTATCTGTGGGCAAATACTCCCAGATGGAGGCGAAGTTGGAAAAACCAAAGGTTTAATCTTTGGCTACCTTCCCCAAGAGCCAGAACTTGACCCAAATAAAACCATAGAAGAAAGCCTCTTTAGCGACAGCAATCCAGTTCTTAATTTGGTTAAAGAATACGAAAAAGCCATTGTTGACATGGACTATCCTGCCGATAAAATGCAACACATTTTAGAAGAAATGGAACGTTTTAATGCTTGGGATTTTGAGCAAAAAGCTGCTCAAATTTTAGGTAAACTTGGCATCCATAACTTAAAACAAAGAAACGATAGCCTTAGTGGTGGTCAGAAAAAAAGAGTTGCACTTGCTCAATTGCTGATTCAACAACCCGATGTATTAATCTTGGATGAACCTACCAACCACTTGGATTTACAGGCAATTGAATGGCTTGAAAACTTATTAAATGCCCATAATATTTCTCTTATTATGGTAACACACGATAGATACTTTCTCGACAATGTGGCCACCCATATTTTAGAACTAGAGCGTGGCAAATTGTATATTCACAATGGAAATTACGCATACTATCTTGAAAAGAAAAGCCAAAGAGAAGCCGTTTTTGCAACTGAAGTAGCAAGAGCGCGCAATTTAATGAGCAAAGAATTGGAATGGATGCGCCGCATGCCAAAAGCAAGGGGCACAAAATCCAAAAGCAGAATCGAGGCTTTTTACGAACTTAAAGACAAAGCAAGTGTTGATTTATCAAAAAAAGAAATTGAAATTTCTGTTCGCACCAGCCGTTTAGGAAATAAAATAATAGAAGCCGAGCATGTCTCAATGACCTTTGGCAGCAATTGCCTAGTCGATGATTTTTCATATTTATTCAAGAAAAACGACCGTATAGGGGTGGTTGGAAGAAATGGTGTAGGCAAATCAACCTTACTGGATTTACTAACTGGTGAATTAAAACCAACTGGTGGCGAGGTTATACATGGGCCAACCTTGAAAATTGGATATTACACCCAACACAGCAATGACTTAAACGATGACAATAGAATTATTGAAGAAGTAAAGCAAATTGCAGAATATGTTACCCTGGGTAATGGCGAGCAAGTTAGTGTATCAAAGCTATTGGATATGTTCTTGTTTCCACCTTCCATGCAACATACTCCAGTGGCTAAACTAAGTGGAGGAGAAAGAAGAAGGCTACAACTATTAAAGGTATTGGTTGGCAATCCTAACTTCCTAATTCTCGACGAACCTACCAACGACTTGGACATCGACACACTCAATATTTTAGAAGATTTCTTAGTAGGCTTTGATGGTTGTTTGCTGTTAGTGTCTCACGACCGTTACTTTATGGACAAATTGGTTGAACACCTTTTTGTTTTTCAAGAGAACGGTAAAATTCTCGACTACTATGGCAACTACACAGATTACAGAGAGGAAGCTGACCAACTTATTGCAACTCCTGAGCTTGCGCCGAAAGCAGCAGAAACAAAAGCTGTAGAAGCTCCAGTTTCAAAAAAGAAGTTAAGTTTTAAAGAACAAAAAGAACTTGAAACCATTGAAAAGGAAATTGAATCCTTAGAATCTAGAAAAACTGAACTAGGAACCTTACTGGTTAGCGGCACAACCGACCATGTAGTATTAACCCAATGGGCAGATGAAATTGCAGATTTAGACAAACTGATTAGCCGCAAAAGCGACCGTTGGCTTGAGTTATCTGAAATCTAAAATATCGACTCAATTCAATATATTTGTTGCATGCAAATCTCAGTCATTATCATTGCAAAAAACGAGGCTGAAAACCTTAAACGGTCTTTGCAAAAATTGCATTGGTGTGACGATATCGTTCTAATAGATGATTGCAGTAGTGATCAAACAGCTGAAATTGCTTCCTCATTTGGTGCCAAAGTATTTCAAAGAGCATTTGATGGATTTGGAACCCAGAAACAATTCGCAGTTTCCCAAACACAGCATCCATGGGTATTAAACCTAGATGCCGACGAGGTAATGGAAGATGCGCTCATACAAGAGATTTTAGCTCTTAATGAATCAGAGGAAATAAGTGCTTACGAATTACCAATTCAACATGTGTTCCTTGGAAAAGTGTTTAAACATGGAAAAGAAAGCAATTACCCCCACCTTCGTTTGTTTAATAAAGACAAAGGAAATTTTAACGATGCTGTGGTCCATGAAAAAGTTATTACTTCAGGAAAGACCTTGCGACTAAAAGGCAAAGTATTGCATTACAGCTATAAAAACCTTGAGCATTATTTTCAAAAATTCAACAGCTATACCCAAGCAGGTGCACTAAAACTAAAAGAGAAAGGCAAAAGCCGTTCTTTGCTCTTGTGCATACTTTCTTTCCCTATATATTTCATGAAACACTATTTTGTATATGGCAATATCCTTAATGGAAAAGAAGGCTTTATTTGGTCATACCTCAACGCTTGGTATCATACCGTAAAATATTTAAAACTCTACGAATTGAATCATAAAAAATGAATACGCTTCGTGTTTTAATGTACCACAAAGTTGATAAAAATGAACGCAATTTTCTTTGTGTATCAGCCGCACAATTAAATGAGCAGTTGTTGTATGTAAAATCAAAATACACGCCGATTACTCTAAAAGAATTGTTAAGTCACATTGAGCTGGGAAGTCCACTTCCTGACAACGCAATTTTAATCACTTTTGACGATGGCTACGAAAACAACTACACCCTTGCCTACCCAATATTTAAAGCCCTTGACATCCCTTTTACTATTTTTACAGTAAATAGCTTTATCAATAAAAAAACCAAGCACGACACAACTGAACAAGCCTTTTTAAATGAAGATCAAATTTTAAAAATGGTCAATTTAGTTGACTTTGCGCACCATGGATTAAAGCACGACAATTTATTGGATTTAAGTGCCGAGAAACGTGCTATAGAAATTTCAGAATCAGTTAAGCAAATGGAAGTTTTTAAACACAAAACACTAAATGCTTGGGCATACACTTATGGAGCATATCCAAAAAGAAATAAGTTGGAATTTGATTCTTTAAAATTAGCTTTCAAAAATTCAGGAATATCTTGTGCATTTCGCATAGGTAACCGAATTAATAAATTGCCATTAAATGACCCATTTAAAATAGAGCGAATTGATGTTCGAGGCAATGAATCACTCTTTAAATTCAAATTAAAAGTATCATTCGGTAAAATCATTTAAAATAATTTTACTTTTCTTGCAGCATTTTTTGGAATATCTTTGTCTAAGAGGTATCAGTGCTTACAATGTTCTCCGAAAAACAGGTTATAGAAGGTTGCATAAAGGGCGACAGATTGTCGCAGGAGGCATTGTATAATCGCTTTTCAGGAAAAATGTTGGCTATAAGTAAAAGGTATTTGAAAGACCTCGATTTGGCTGAAGATGCTTTTCAAGAAGCCTTCGTTAAGGTATATACCCACCTTAAGAACTTCAGTTTTCAAAGCAGCTTGGAGACATGGATGACCCGTATTTTTATCAATGAATCCATTAACAAATTGCGCTCATTAAAACGTCTTGCTTTACAGGTAAGCATCGACGACCAAACCAGACAGTTCCCTGAAATTAATCAGGAAGCACCAGAGAAATTTGATTCCGAATTGGTAATGATTCTTTTGGAAAAATTACCGGAAAACTATAAAGTTGTCCTAATGCTCTACGCAATTGACGGTTTTAGCCACAAAGAAATATCAGAAAAATTAAACATGCCAGAAAGTACCTCCAGAAGTTCACTTACAAGAGCTAGAAGTATGTTATGGCAACTGTATAACCAGGAAATAAAGAAACATGAGTCCAGAAGAATTTGACAACAGATTAAAATCAGCTTTTAACGACGAGTATTTACCGCCTAAGGATCAACTATGGGCAAATATCTCATCTAAGCTTGAACCAAAGGCTAAAACACCTTTTTGGTACTGGATATTGCCTGCTATTATCGCTGTAACAGTTGGTATTGTATGGGTAGAAATTCAAAAACCGACAAGCCAAGATTTAGCAATTGAAAAACCGACAAACGAACCTATCCCTGCAAGCAATCAAAATATCGCAAACAAGACAGCAAACTCCATTGACAAAAAAATTAAAGACCAAACGGAATCAATTGAATTTACTGACAATAAAGCCAACATTAGTAAAACTGCTTCATACCGAGAAAATACTGGCATTGTAAAAGCGACTGAAACGAGCAGAAACAAAAGTCAAAAGAATCAGTCTTCAACTACAAACCCTTTGAATCAGAAAAATCCACTCAATGAAAGCAACAACAAACTAAACCCAAATAGCAACTCTGTTCCGGCTGTTGCAAGTACTAATTTTGGAGAATTAGACCTGCTTAATTTCTTTAAATTTGAATGGTTCCCTAATTTCTTTAAACCTTTCGCTTTGGACGAAAGTTATAGTGTTGATCTTAAAGTTAAAAACCCGATTAAGGCCCTAAAACCAAATTCAAACAAGCCACCAAAGACCAGTGATTTTACATCAAAGAGATGGTTCACTTTAGGGCTTGGACCACAATTGGCTATAAACAGCATAAAAGTAAATCAAGACTCACAAGCTTGGGTGCACAAACATCTATGGGACAATAAAAATAGACTTACCAGCAATGGAAGTGGCTTTCAAGCTTTTGGGCATTATGCACTCAAATTTGGCAAAAACCAACGCTTCATTTTTGAAACTGGTTTAAATTACAGCATCCGTACCGAAGAAATAAAATTAAACGAAAGCAGTTACGACATCGCTGCGCGCGACAATACTGGCAGAATTAACCAATATACTCAAATCCTCTTGAAAGTTATTTATGGCAACGACACGACATACTATCTAGCGGCTTCTAACTTTTCTTTAGCCGTCAACAACAAGTACCATATTTTAACTGTTCCTTTTAGATTAAGTGCTGAACATAAAATCTCAGAATCTACCTTTATGTCCTATGGTTTAGGTGGCGGTTTCTCAATGATCAATAGCCACAATACAGAACACTTAAACATGATTTGGGGCAATAGCGTAAAGGAAAGTAACTCAACACAGTTTTCGGCTTCATTAAATTCCAATCTATCACTTTACACAAACTTTAATGACATTGGTCAAATAGGTGTTTACACGGGTTTACAAATGTATTTAAACCCTTGGAAAGTAAATTCAAACCAATATGCAGTCAATATGCGTGACTTGCAAATGGGTATTACTTTCAGAAAACCTTTCTAAAATAAAAAAGGAGGATCTAAATCCCCCTTTTTAAATTATCTGTTACTTGCTATTCTGTGAGAAGTCTCTTCCGTGAGGCTCTTCATACAAACGCTCTTTCGGTAATGACTGAAAATATTCATACGTAATCTTCAAGCCTTCTTGGCGACTAACCTTTGGTTCCCATCCCAAAATCTCTCTAGCCTTACTAATTTCAGGTTGTCTTTGTTTTGGATCATCCATTGGCAAATCTTTGTATATAACCTTTTGATTGGTGCCAGTTAATTTAATAATCTCCTGGGCAAAATCATTTATGGTAATCTCATCAGGATTTCCAATATTCACAGGTGTAGCACAATCGCTTAACAACAATCTATAAATACCTTCTACCAAATCATCTACATAACAAAAAGACCTTGTTTGAGATCCATCTCCAAATGCGGTTAAATCTTGCCCCCTTAGCGCTTGACCGATAAATGCTGGCAATACTCTGCCATCGTTTAATCGCATTCTAGGACCATAGGTATTGAATATCCTTATGATTCTAGTTTCTACACCATGGAAAGTATGGTAAGCCATTGTTATTGCTTCCTGAAAGCGTTTTGCTTCATCGTATACACCTCTTGGTCCTACTGGGTTTACGTTACCCCAATAGTCTTCTGTTTGTGGATGTACCATAGGATCGCCATAAACTTCACTTGTCGAAGCGACTAATATTCTAGCATTTTTTGCCTTAGCCAATCCCAATAAATTATGCGTACCCAAAGAACCAACTTTTAAAGTTTGAATTGGGATTTTTAAATAATCTATAGGACTTGCTGGTGAAGCAAAATGCAATATATAATCTAAATTACCAGGCACATGTACAAATTTTGACACATCATGGTGGTAAAACTCAAATTCTTTTAGCTTAAATAAATGCTCAATGTTTCTTAGATCACCTGTAATCAAATTGTCCATTGCAATTACATGGCATCCTTCTTTAATGAAACGGTCGCAAAGGTGTGAACCTAAAAATCCAGCCGCTCCAGTTATTAGTACTCTTTTCTGTGTCATATTAGTTTGTTTTTATTCTGCCGATACATTCATAATGGAAACCCAATGTTTTCATCTCCTCTGGCTCATAAATATTTCTGCCATCAAAAATTGCCTTCTGCTTCAATGCTGAAGCAATTTTACCAAAGTCTGGAGATCTAAATTCCGGCCATTCGGTTACTATTACCAATGCATCTGCACCTTCTAATGTTGCATATTGATCTATTGAATATGCGATTTTATTGCCTAATATTCTCTCAGCCTCATGCATTGCAACTGGATCATAAGCCACTACTTTAGCACCTGCAGCTATCAATTCATCAATAATAACCAAACTTGGTGCCTCACGCATATCATCTGTTTTTGGCTTAAATGACAAGCCCCACATGGCGATCGTTTTACCTGACAATGTTCCGAAATGACTTGATAATTTCGAGAACATTACTTGCTTTTGACCATCATTAACCTGTTCAACCGCTTTTAATACTTGCATGCTATAACCATGCTCATCAGCTGTTTTTATTAGTGCTTTAACATCTTTCGGAAAACAAGATCCTCCATAGCCTATTCCTGGGTAAATAAATTTGTGTCCTATACGGCTATCACTTCCGATTCCCTTGCGCACCATGTTTACATCAGCGCCCATTATTTCACATAAATTAGCAATGTCATTCATGAAACTAATCTTAGTGGCCAACATGCTATTTGCTGCGTATTTGGTCATTTCTGCACTTGGAATATCCATGAAGATACATGGATGCCCATTCAATAAAAACGGCTTGTACAAGCGGCTCATCACTTCTTGGGCTTTGTCTGATTCTACACCAATAACAATTCTATCTGGTTTCATGAAATCATCGATCGCAGCACCTTCTTTCAAAAACTCAGGATTGCTCGCTACGTCAAAATCAATATTGCTGTTGCGGGCATTCAATGCGTTTTTCAAAGCAGTTCTAACCTTATTAGCAGTTCCCACTGGCACAGTGCTTTTGGTAACCACTACCATATAATCTCGCATATAAGTTCCAATTTCAGTTGCAACACCCAATACATATTTCAGGTCTGCACTTCCATCTTCATCAGGTGGTGTTCCCACTGCAATAAATGCAGCTTCACAACCTTCGATGCTGTCTTTCAAACTGGTTGAAAAACTTAATCTTCCCTTGTCAAAATTACGCTTCACCATTTCATATAGTCCTGGCTCGTAAATTGGCAAAATACCTTGTTTTAAATTTTCAATTTTCTTTTGGTCAATGTCTATACATACAACGTTAAGACCAACTTCTGCAAAACAGGTTCCGGTAACCAAACCAACATACCCTGTCCCTACAACTGCTATTTTCATTTTTGTTTTATAATTTGTCTAAATGTGGATGTAATATATTCTATGCTTTCTTTGCTCATTTCAGTTCCAATGGGCAAACTTATAACCGTCTTACAAAGGTTTTCACAAACCGGCAAAATTTGATCATTTCTGAATGCTTCCTGTTTGTGCACAGGTATCGGATAGTAAACCATACTTGCAATACCTGCCGTTTTCAAAGACGCCACAAGCTGAGCTCTATCACCTTTCAAAACCTGCAAAGTGTATTGATGAAAAACATGACTGGACTTATTAAAACGCTTTGGTATTTTTACATTTTCTAAATCCTTAAATGCTTCATCATATGCGGCGGCTGTTTCTTGCCTTGTTTGGGTAAATTGTTTCAAATACTTTAATTTCACCAGCAAAACGGCTGCCTGCAATGTATCTAGTCTTGAATTAATTCCCACCATTTTGTGATGGTATTTAAGTTCTTGGCCATGATTGGCAAGTGTTATTATTTTCTTAGCCATCAAATCATCATTGGTAAACACAGCACCGCCATCGCCATAAGCACCTAAATTTTTTGATGGGAAAAAAGAGGTCGTTCCAATATGCCCAATCCCTCCTGCTGGCTTAATACTGCCATCAGAATAATAACATTCCGCACCTATCGATTGGGCATTGTCTTCAATGACAAATAAATTGTGCTTTTCAGCAATCGCCATAATGGATTCCATGTCACAACATTGACCAAACAAATGCACTGGAACTATCACTTTGGTATTCGGTGTGATGTGCTTTTCGATTTCAAATGGATCCAAATTAAAAGTATCTGAATCCACCTCTGCAAAAACAGGAACCAATTTCAACAACTTACATACTTCTGCAACAGCAATATACGTAAATCCTGGACAAATAACTTCAGAACCTTCAGGCAAATCCAAAGCCATGAAAGCCAATTGAAGAGCATCTGTTCCATTGGCGCAAGGAATAACATGCTTAATTCTAGTATACTCTTCTAAAGCTTTTGAAAATTCTTTAAGCTCAGATCCATTGATAAAAACAGCATTTTCCATTACGGATTCCATGGCAGGCAATAAGTCCCCTTTCAATTGCTGATACTGGGCACTTAAATCCAACATTGGGTATACTTTTAAATCATTGGAAAATTTCACTGCGCGCAAAGATAAGCTCTATTTTTTCAAATGAAAACTAAAGTCTGTATTTTAAAATATTAATCACAATAAAATACAATTACTTAACATCAAGCACTTTAAAAACCATACTTAGAACTATATTTTCGTATTTTTTTGCCAATTGTTTTATATTTGCTATCCGCTTAAGATTTTGATTTCGTTCGAAACCCATATTGGCAAACTAGACTACCTGCTTGGAGTGAACTACATTTTCGTTCCCGCCAAAATTTTAATTGAATGTGGCGGAATCAAATCAGGTCGATGGATTTGCCATGTTCAAAACCAAATTGAATTTCAATGTGGATTTGTATCTCTCAGTGAAGGCGATGCTTACATTACCCTAAACAAAGCAAGAATGAAGAAACTAAATCTTCAAACTGGCGACCATGTAAAAGTTCAACTTGAAAAAGACGAAAGCGAGTTTGGACTCGATATGTGTGAAGAGCTTGAAACCCTTTTACAACAAGACACTGAAGGCATGGACAGGTTTAAAACCCTTAGTCCCGGCATGCAACGTTACATCATTTTTTATGTCTCTCAAGTTAAAAACCCACAACTTCGTTTAGACCGCTCTATTTTACTTATTGGTAACTTAAAACAAATTCCTAAAGGCAAAGAAACCTTTAAAGCGATCTTGGGTAAAATTTAATTAAAAAACAAAACCGAAGGTTAAACCTGCAGATTCCGAAAAACGGATAACATTGGTTAAAAATCTTCCTCCTGGTTCCAATACTAAGAAATTCATTTGTTGGGTTTGGTAATTCAGGCCAATATTGAAACGGGTATTTTTCGGTCCTTTTATTTGAGCACCAATACTTGGATTAAACAAAAAGCCCTCCCCTTCAAATCCGTTGTTCGGATTGAATGAAAAGCCTGCACTAAAACCAAACATAGGACTAACCATCTGCTTTAAGAAAGTATATTTAAAATCGGCGTATAAGGGAATTAATGTAAACTTCGATTCTGTAAAATATTTAAACCCTGTCCCCACGCCAACAAACATCTGTTCACTTAATTGATAGCCATTAACAAAATTGAAATTGGTAACATCAAGACCATATTTGCCGGAACTCAAACCATAACCTAGTTCTACAATTCCCCTATATCCTTTCGTGAATTCTTCACCGCCTGGATATTCAAGTGCTGCAGGAACTAATGGCAAGCTATCTTTTTGCCTTATGGCAGTACTAATTACTATTGCCTCTTTTGCAATCTTGAGAATATCGCCAATTGCACAAACAAAAACACTTCCGTCATTAGTTGTAATGCTATAAGAAACATTCGGTACGAACTCTGTTATCATACCTTTTATCTTCGAACCATTTTTCAGATATACAACATCTTGGTAAGATGTTTGACTAAATGCGGTAAGATTGAGCAGAAACAACAGAGACAACAAGTATGTTTTCATTGGACAAATAAAAACAAAAATGCGTTAAAATCTATACCCTGTATTCTTGCTTTTTTGAAAAGGTAAATTTCAGAAAATCATGTCTTGCACAATCCAAATTTATTCATTCAATTTGTATGACCAACAAGACATGCACAACCAGCATAAAATACTCCGCGTTCTGCAGCTCATTTCTCTTTTGAAAAAGAATCCGCCAAAGCAGATATCCGCACTCGCAACTTTATTGGACAACACCGAACGCACCGTTTACCGTTATCTCGACCTGATTAAAGAGTTAGGATTTAACCTGCAAAAAGACATTTCAAAACGTTACTACATCGAAGGAGAGGCTGAAGTTGAAGCTAGCTTCACCAATGAAGAAGCCAGTTTATTGAAAGAGCTAATTCTTTCAACAGGCAAGAAAAACAAATTGAGAGATTCCTTACTTAAAAAGGTATATCAAAAATCTGAAATTATTTTTCACGGTGAAAATCTTTTACAAGCCCATCTAGGCAAAATGATTGAAAAAATTAATTTTGCCATTATTAATGACAAACAAATTATCCTTAAAAATTACCACAGTGTTCGTTCTCAGAACATTTCCGATAGAAAAGTTGAGCCCATTGAACTCTCGGAAAATTATGATTCATTGTGTGCTTATGAATTGAAAAGTGGAGAAAATAAGTATTTTAATTTGAGTCGTATCTCAGAAGTTGAAGTATTGAAATCAAACACAAAACACAAATCAAAACATTATGTAATTCCCACCGATGCTTTTGGATATGCAGAAAACAACAACCCTAAATATGACATCGATCTCCGGCTGAGTTTGCGTGCCTATTTGCTATTAAAAGAAGAATATCCACGCACACTTCAATTTATAAAACCTGAACCAAAAACGCAAACCTATCTTCTAAAATTGACGGTTAACGACGCGCTTCCAATTACCCGATTTGTTATGGGCCTCTTGGATGAGGTGGAGATTTTAGGCTCATTCGACTTTCAAGAACATTTGCTTTTGTATGTTAGTCAGCTACTCGACAAACAAGCGGGACATTTGAAGCCTAATTTGGTGAAATAGTTATTTGTCCCGGTACCAGAGACTCCGCTATGCTTCGTCGCGGTACGGGATGAATTATTGGTTAATAGTTGATAATCGAAATCTTGATGCATTTTAATTAAAACTATACCCTAAACGCTAGACCCTATACCCTACTCAATCCCATTGTGACCAATATCACATTTTATTATTTAGTTTAGCTCTAATTTTGCATTAATAAACCATCAATAAAATGAAATTAGAACAAATTTATACCGGTTGTATCGCACATGCTGCATACTATTTAGAAAGCAATGGAGAAGCTGCAATCTTTGACCCACTAAGAGAAGTTCAACCATATATTGATAGAGCAAACAAAGACAATGCTAAAATTAAATATGTTTTTGAAACACATTTTCACGCAGACTTTGTTTCTGGTCACCTCGATTTAGCTAAAAAAACTGGTGCAGAAATTGTGTATGGACCAACAGCCAAACCTGGTTTTGACGCCGTAGTTGCCTCAGACAATCAAATTTTTAAAGTGGGTGATTATCAAGTTAAAGTGATACATACTCCAGGTCATACCATGGAAAGCACTTGTTACTTGGTAATTGATGAAACAGGTAAAGAACATGGTTTAATTTCAGGTGATACATTATTTATTGGTGATGTTGGTCGTCCTGATTTGGCGCAACATGTTATCGCTGAATTAACGAGCGAGAAACTTGCAGCCCATCTATACGATTCATTGCGCAATAAAATCATGACTTTGTCTGACGATATAATTATCTACCCCAACCATGGTGCAGGGAGTGCTTGTGGCAAAAACATGAGCAAAGAAACAACTGATACATTAGGACATCAAAAGCAAGTTAATTACGCTTTAAGAGCCGATATGAGCAAAGATGAATTCATGAGTGAATTACTAGATGGATTGACCAATCCACCTGCATATTTCCCAAAAAATGTTTTAATGAATATTAGAGGCTATGATAGCTTTGATGACATTATGGAACGAGGAATGAAAGCATTAAGTCCAAATGCATTTGAAGCTGTGGCAAATGAAACTTCTGCCTTAATTTTAGACACCCGTGAGGCCAACGATTTTGCAAAAGGATTTATACCCAATTCAATCAATATTGGAATAGATGGAAACTTCGCCCCTTGGGTTGGTGCATTAATTCCGGATATCAAACAAGAAATATTAATTGTTGCCGATAAAGATAGAGAAAAGGAAGTCATAACAAGACTTGCTCGTGTGGGATACGACCATCCAATTGCTTACTTAGATGGCGGCTTTGAAGCCTGGAAAAAGGAAGGCAAAGAAATTGATGCAGTAGACCGTATTGCAGCCGATGCTTTTGAAATTAAGTTGGCAGAAAATCCCATCGTAATTGATGTTAGAAACGCAAATGAATTCAATGCTGACCATGTGAAAGATGCCATCAATATTCCACTCGATTATATCAACGAACATCTCGCTGAATTCCCTAAAGACAAAGCATTTATACTGCATTGCGCCGGTGGGTATCGAAGCATGGTAGCGGCATCAATTCTAAAATCTAGAGGTTGGAGTAATTTTGTTGATGTAGAAAGCGGATTTTCCGGCATCACTAAAACATCAGTTCCAGTGATTTCAAACGCCTGTCAAAAATCAAAAAACTAAAATGGAAAACACAATTCTAAACACAGAAAAAATCAATAGCACCTTTACCGTTGCAAACCTTAAATGCAGCGGTTGTGCTAAAACCATTCACAATAAAATAAGTGAAATAGAAGGTGTTGACGAGGTAAAAGTGGATGTAGAAAATGCGCGCATTGACATTCAACATGATGCCTCAATAGACCCAAAACAATTTAGTGAAAAATTAGCAAAAATCGGTTACCCGGAAATTGGTGAACACAACGATTTGCTTACACAAATGAACAGCTATGCCAGTTGCATGGTAGGTAAAATCAGTTAAATATATGCAGAAATACAATTTAGAAGATTTAATTAAAGAAAAGAAAGGAACGGTGGTAGATGTCAGAACACCTGCTGAATTCATGGGTGCACATGTTATCAATTCCATCAACATTCCCTTAAATGAAATACCATCTAACATGGACAAAATCAAGGAGCTTCAAGCCCCTGTAATTCTTTGCTGTGCCTCTGGTGGACGAAGTGCTCAAGCCGAACAGTACCTACTATTATTTGGTGTAGATTGCATCAATGCTGGATCATGGACCAATGTCAATTTTTATAAAAACAGCTTTGCATAAACCCCACTTATATTAACAACTTAAAATATAGAAAATTTAAATATGAGTAATTTTAACGACATTATACAAAGCGAAACCCCTGTATTGGTTGACTTTTTTGCCGAATGGTGTGGACCCTGTAAAATGATGAAACCAATTTTGGAAGACTTAAAATCTAAGATGGGAGAAAATGTCCGCATTATAAAAATCGACGTAGACAAGAATCCAGCAATTGCAGCACAATACCGCATACAAGGTGTACCAACCTTAATGGTATTCAAACAAGGTCAATCGAAGTGGAGACAAAGTGGGGTTCTTAGTGCGGCTGATTTGCAAAAAGTTATTGCAAGTGTTAATTAACGCTTGAAGACTGCAGTCATTTCTGCGCTGTCCAAAATATTACTTGCCATGGCTGCGCGTATTTGTGCCACTGTTGCCGCGCGTCCAATGCCCAATTCTGAATTCTTCATAGCATACAATTTAAACCGGTAGCGGTGCGTAGTACCCGGCGGTGGACAAGGTCCTCCATAGGTGGTATCACCAAAACTGTTAATTCCTCTTTTAACGATTGCAGGAAAAACACCAAGTCGGTCAACGCCTTCTTCAATCTCACTGACATTTCCCGGAATATCATACAATACCCAATGGTTCCAAATATATCCCGCCACGGGAATAGCATCGGGATCGTCCATAATCATAACAAAACTTCCTGGAGGTGGATTGCCATCTGGGTTTCCTCCCATGCCACTCCACCACAATTGAGGATGAAATTGTTGTGAACTCCCACATGAATACTTAAAAGATATTGTGTCTTTAAATGAATTGGTATATAAAACAAAATGCGCAGGCTCCATAATACAACCTGGTGCTTTTTTGCAATTATTAAAAAAAACCAAACTAAAGATGCATCCTAAACAAATGAGCGATATTTTTTTCATATTCATCAATTAAGAAACACAAATATCACATAAAACTTTCATATCCTTCAATTCACTTGTCATCCTAGCTTTTTCAAAATATTCTTTCGCATACACCAAACGTAGGTGCTTATTTTCCCTTAACATCAGCAAGGGTTTTACGATAGGATTAAACACCAAATCACCACTTATATTTTTTCCAATTTCTAATTTCAAAAAAGCTGTTACATGGCACCAGGTATAAATATCATAGGCAATAAAATCACCCAAACTGTAAATCGCAAAACCTTGTTTTTCTTTCCCAGTATTTGGGTCTTTAAAGGTATACGAACGCCAAGGTTGCATATTGTGTGGATGCCCTCCTGCAATAACATCTACCCCACAAGTCTCAAATATTTTTTGGAACAAATTAACCGTTACCTCAGATGGATAAACTTGATACGCATTGCCGGCGTGCACCGAACAAATGATGAATTCCGCCCCAGCAGCCCTGCAATCTCTTACCTGTTGCTCTATCATGTCAATAGAACAATCTTTGGTATTCAAAGGCAAGTAATTCACCCGCCATTTCTCACCTTTTTCAGGCAAGAACTGATTCAATGAATACGTAAATGCGACAAAGCCAATTTTGATACCATTGACTTCTACAATTTGAAAATCTTTATCTTCTTTATTAATCTTAGCACCAACAGATTTTATATTTTTTGAATTTAAAAATTCTATTGTCTTGTCAATTCCCTCTGAACCTTGATCGAGGGTATGGTTATTAGCAAAACTTAAGACATCAAAACCTTTGTATTTACCCTGCCCATTAAATATTTCAAAAGTCTTTTCATCGGTATTGAAATGCATGTCAGACAGCATCACTTCGGGTACAAAATTGTTTTTAAGTCCCTCATGCAAGGGCGTTTCCAAATTGGCAAACACAATATCACTTCCAAAAAATTCAGTTCCTACCTCATTCCATAATTCACGCGTATACTGCTCGTGTATCATTTCATAAGGCATTAAGTCACCACCAATAGAAACCGTTGCCAATGGTTCAAGTATTTGATTCTTGATAAATGGTTTTTCTTTGAAATGTTTTTCTACTTCTTCATTGCAGGCCAGTAAAGGGGATTTGAAATAATATTTATACGAAAAATAAATTATGTCCTTAAATCCCATTGTTCTTGGGTTCTCTTCAAAAACTCTAGCTCTAAGCCATTTTTTGCCTTTGATTAAATAAAGTGAAAAACATAGAATCCAAATGATGAAGCAGAGAATAATACCTTTAAAGCTATGCGGTCTAACAGCCTTCATATATGAAATTAAGCACCAAGTAAGATTCTTCCTAAGGAGAAATAAACGGTCAAACCAATGATGTCATTTATGGTCGTTACAAAAGGCCCGGTTGCCAAAGCTGGATCAATTTTAAATTTCTCTAAAATCAACGGCGTAATGGTTCCTAATAATGAAGCAAAAATAATTACAGTTATCAAAGCTATACTTACAACTATGCTTAAATCATAGTGGTGTCCAATAAACAAATTGAACATCAATAACAAAGCAGAACAAACCAAACCATTGATTAATGATACTGTAAATTCTTTGGCCAACTTCGGCATTATATTTTTACTCTTCAGCGTATTATTCGCCAATCCTTGAACAATGATAGCCGATGATTGCACTCCGGCATTCCCGCCCATCGCAGCTACCACTGGCATAAAAAAAGCCATTTGAGGCAAATGAGAAATATCGGTTTCAAAATTAGAAACCAACATAGAACTTCCCAATCCACCCATAAGTCCAACCATCAACCAAGGCAAACGCGCTTTTGATAAAATCAAAACCTTGTCCTCACTCACAACGCTATCACTCAAACCCGCTTGCAACTGGAAATCCTTGTCTGCTTCTTCTTTGATAAAATCAACCACATCATCAATAGTAATACGCCCAATTAAGCGGTTCATACTATCAATTACGGGTATGGTAATTAAATCGTATTTGTTCATCAAACGCGCAACCTCTTCGCCTGTTGCATACGCATTAACGGCAATAAATTCAGTATTGGTTATCTCAATAACCGAGGTATGTGCTTTTGACAAAACAATGTCTTTCAAAGACACCACACCTTTAAGTATATTTTTATCATCCACCACATAGACAGCGTGGACCGAATCAACCTCTTCAGCTTGTAGACGAATTTCTTCAATACATTGACTAACGGTCCAATTGTGTTTTACTTGAACCAATTCTTTTGCCATCAATCCACCTGCAATGTCATCATCATAATGCAACATAGAAGCAAGGTTCTTTGCGTACTCTTGGTCTTCCAAATAGGACAAAACTTCTTCGGCCTTCCTTGTTGGTAGAAGATTCAAAATATCCACCGAGTCATCGGAATCTAAAAAAGAAACCACATCATCTGCAATCTCTTTTGCAGCATATCCTTTGAAAAAACGTTCTTGCAGTTCCTCGTCTAATGAACGAATAATTTCAACTGCTTCTTCCTGACCAACAACCTTGATGATAAACTTGGCTTCATCCAATTCAATATCCCAAAAAATATCGGCGATATCTTCAGGACGGTATGCTTCTAGAAGCAAGCGCACAGCCTCAGCCTCCTGATTTTCAATCAGGGGTAGAATCTGCAATAGCAGTTGCTTTTCTGATACTTGATTGCTCATTGCGATTGTTCGAATAACTGAGTAAGTTTAATAAAGTCATCGTGACTTAATTGTTCAGCCCGCAATTTAGCAAATTCATGGGTTTCTTGCAGATTAAATTTATGTAAAGCGTTTCTCAATGTTTTACGCCTTTGGTTAAATGCTGTTTTTACGACATCAAAAAACAAGGTACGTGAACATGGCAATTCATAGCCATCAATTCGGGTTGCCTTTATGACGCCAGTTTGCACCTTAGGCGGCGGAGTAAATAACTCAGGACCGACGGTAAACTCGTATGAAGTTTTATAAAATGTATTTAAAAAAACGCTCAGAATTCCATAGGTTTTTGATCCTGGTCCTGCCACCAAACGTTCTGCGACTTCTTTTTGAAACATCCCCCCAAAACCTTTAACTTTTGAGATATTATCAAGCACTTTAAAAACAATCTGAGAGCTTATGTTGTAGGGGAAATTGCCCAAAATCAATACATCATCAGGGAAAAACATCTCATCATTGCGCGCATCTAAAAAGTCACCCTCCATTAACTTCAAACCTTTGGGTACAAAATTTTCTTTGAGAAAAGCCACTGATTCTCTGTCCAATTCAACGGCTCGAACTTCTTTGAAATTTGTCAACAAATACTGAGTCAACACCCCTGTTCCAGGACCTATTTCTAAAACAGGCAAATTCAATCCGTCCCCATTAAACAGAGAAGCAACCTTCTCCGCAATACTGACGTCATTTAAAAAATGCTGTCCAAGATGTTTTTTTGGTTTTACAAAATGTTTCAACGCCTCAAATCTACAGCCATTTTTTGGATAAGTCTAAACACGAGATACATAATCTATTAAATTAACAATTATTGGTACAGTTTTTGAAATAGTTTTGAAAATCAAAAAGAAATAACATGAAAAAAATAATACTAAGCTCATTTTTAGCATTGGCTACTTTGCCAATGTTTGCACAGGACTTGCCAGGTACAGTGCCTCAAGCAGCTCCTGCAGCTGCGATGAATCCAGAATTCATTCAATTTAAAGTCACGTCTCACGACTTTGGAAATATTAAACAAAACAATCCAGTTAGCTATACCTTCGAATTCAAAAACATTGGAACAAAAGACATCACTTTGGTAAATGTTCAAGCATCTTGTGGTTGCACCACTCCAAATTGGAAAGGTGGCATATACAAACCTGGTGAAACTGCACAAATCACAGCAACATTTAATGCTGCAAGCGAAGGTTTCTTTTCAAAAAACGTTACCGTAACAACCTCAGAGGGTGTCAATTCTTTAACGATTTCAGGCATGGTTATGGTTCCTGCAGCCTACGATGATTGGAAGATTAAACAAGATTCAATTGATCTTGCCAAAATGAAATCAGAAAAAGGAGAAACCAAAGGCAAAAAGTCAGAAAAAAAATCCAATAAATCATCTAAAGATAAAGAGGAAAGCAAATCTAAAGATGCCGACAAGCCTAAAAGCAAAAAAGCATCAGATAAAAAAAGTTCTTAATTAAACCCGAATATACAACATGAAAAAAATCGCAATCCTAAGCCTTTCGGCTTTATTGGTAATTGGAATCTCTGCATTTCAAGCACCTAAAAAACCTAAAAAAGCAGTTAAAGCTGTTAAAAAAGAAGCTCCTAAAGCAAAAGTTGTTCTATCTGATAAAGTATACGATGTAAAATTTGATAGATCATTCCACGACTTTGGCAAAGCAACTGAAGGAGAGCAAGTAGAAACTGTATTTGTAATCACCAATATCGGCAAAGAACCTGTTATCATTAAGAGCCATGAAGTTCAATGTGGTTGCACCACACCTTCATATTCTCTAGAGCCAATTATGCCAGGAAAAAGCAGCAACATTAAAGTTGGGTTTAACACCAATGGCAAAATGGGCATCAATGAGAAAACAGTTAAAATCATTACAAACGGCGGTACACACGAATTGAAATTCAAATGTGAAGTAACTGCTAAACCAAATGTTGACCCAATTGATCCTGCAGGAAGCACAATCAAATTGAAAACCAACTAAGACCTTTCATTTTTTAAATTCATAAGCGTTGTATTGTTTAAAAGCATACAACGCTTTTTTTATAACATGGTAAAATCAAAATATCTTAAACTAATTCCAATTATCATTCTTCTTATACTATCAAGTGGTTTTGATTTTGAAAAAAAAGGTGTGGTTTGGAGTAAAAAAGAAATTGATTTTGGCAACATAATCCAGGGAGAAATTCGTAAAACCAGCTTCACCTGCTACAACTATACAGACTCCATCTTGGTATTTGAAAACGTAATGCCTTCATGCGGATGTGTGGCCCCAACATGGCAGCGAACACCAATAAAACCAGGAGACTCTAGCATCTTAGCAATCGAATTCGATTCAAAAGGCAAAAGCAAGCAACACAGCAAAACAATTGCGGTCTATACCAATCATGGTTTATTCGAATTGCTTATCAAAGCCAATATCATTAAATAGGCACTTTTCTTTTCGGCACGAATTTTGTTTTATACAACTTAAAATAATACATTACATGATTTCAGTTTTTACTTATCTATTTGCCTTGATGTCATTCACGTCAATCGACAACATGAACTCTCCAACAGTTGACGAACCTAAAGATATCGAATGGAAGAAAACATCTCACGATTTTGGTGAAATAGTTCAAGGCACAAAAGCTAAATATACATTTACCTTTTTAAATAAAGGTGCTGTACCAATTGTAATCAGCAATGCCGCAGCTTCTTGTGGTTGTACAGTTCCAAATTTCAGCAAAGAACCTGTTCCTGCTGGAGCACAAGGTTCTGTAACTGTTATTTTTGATTCAGCTGGGAAAAATGGAAATTTCTCAAAAAACGTTACGGTTACAACAAACCTTGGTCAATCTATTTTATTCATCAAAGGCAATATTATAACCGAACAAGCAAAACCTAAATCTCCTGTTCAGATTGGTGATTAATTAATATTTTATAATTCTAAAAAACCTTACAATACTTGTAAGGTTTTTTTTTGCATCTTTGTGAACCGCATAATATAAGATGCTAAACAACGAATTCCATCAAGCTGAAATCTCTGACATCATTGAAATAAATCCATTGGTAAAGCGATTTTTTTTGAAATTTGCGCATGATGTAATTTTCCAAAGCGGTCAATTTGTTATAATCGATTTCGGCAAACTAAACCACACTTACTCTAGCAGGAGTTACTCCATTGCGGATATAAGCCACGGTTCAGTAATTGAAATTTGCGTTTCACTTAAAGCTGAAGGGGCGGCAACCCCTTTGCTGTTTAATTGTAAAATAGGAGACAAACTTAATACGAGTATCCCGCAAGGTCGATTTGTTCTGCCTGAAAACATTAACACTGAATCTTTAGGCTTCATTTGCACCGGCACTGGTGTGGCTCCTTTTAGGGCAATGATAAAAGACTTGTTAACTTTAAAAAAATACCCAGGAGAAATCTATTTGTTTTTTGGATGCCGCACACAAAATGACATTTTATACCGCAATGAATTTGAAGAACTTCAAAACACCTATCCAAACTTTCATTACACTCCAGTTTTAAGTCGAGAAGACTGGAATGGAGCAAAAGGATACGTGCATGCGCACTACAATTCAATATTTCAATCCAAACCAAATGCATTAATCTATTTATGTGGGTGGTCGGAAATGCTAAAAGAAACACGAGACAATTTAAAGTCATTTGGATATACCCGTTCTGAAATAAAAGTAGAATTTTACGATTAAGTAGTGAACAGAAATTTAAAAGACCTTAGAAACTTGCTTCAAAAATCTATGCATCCTGCTAGAGTAAGCAACGCTTTAAAAGTTATTTCAAGTTATTATCTTTCCAAAATCACTAAAAAAACCATCCATTGGGGAAAACCTATTTCATTTTCCATTGAGCCTACCACTTCTTGCAATTTGAGATGCCCCCAATGTCCGAGTGGATTAAGAAGTTTTAGCAGACCAACTGGCATGTTAGGCATGTCCGTTTTCGCAAAAGCAATTAACGAGCTTCATAAAAGCAGTGCCTATGTTACCTTTTATTTTCAAGGTGAGCCTTATTTAAATACTCAATTTTTAGATATGGTTTCTTTGGCTAGCAAACATAAACTCTATAGCGCAACTAGCACCAATGCACATTATCTTGATAAAGAGAATGCCGAAAAAACTGTTAAGAGTGGCCTCGATAGATTGATTATTTCTATTGATGGAACCACCCAAGAAACCTACGGGAAATATCGAATAGGTGGAAAGCTAGAAAAAGTCTTACAAGGCACCAAAGAACTTATGGAAGCTAAAAAGAGATTGAATTCTAAAACACCCCATGTTATTTGGCAATTTATAGTTTTCTCTCATAATGAACACCAATTGGATGAAGTTAAATCTCTTGCCAAAACTTATAATATTGACGAACTAGCCATTAAGTCTGCTCAGATATACGATTATGAGACCGGCAATGAAATGATGCCTAAAAACGAAGAATTTAGCCGTTATAAAACCGAAGGCAATGCAGTTAAAATAAAAAATAAACTACTTAACCATTGTTGGAGACTTTGGAACAGCTGTGTGATTACTTGGGATGGAAAAATTGTCCCTTGTTGTTTTGATAAAGATGGCACTTACCGCTTGGGTGATTTGAACAATATGTCATTTGAACAAATTTGGAAAGGCCCGGCTTACCATCAATTCAGAAAACAAATAATTAAAGGCCGTCAATACATTGACATTTGCAAAAACTGCAGTGAAGGCACGTCTGTTTGGAAGAATTAACGAATTACAAACAAAGTTCCACGTATCTCATACCATTTCTTGTCGGTATCGTAATAGGTAATTTTGTATACATACATATCCTGTTGTACCAGATCACCTTTGAATTTACAATCCCATCCTGCATTGATATCTTGGGTTTCAAATAACAATTCGCCCCAACGGTTGTATATGGTAAATTTATAATCTTTAGGTGTAAAATTCCACACCTTGATGAACAAATCATTCAGCCTATCTTCATTTGGACTCACAGCATTTGGTACAAATATATAATGCGGACAAGAGTCTTTAAATTCTATTTGATCACTCGCCGTACAGCCATTATTGGTTCTTACTGTAACATCGTATACCCCAGGTAAATTAACTAAAATGGTTCTAGTTATCTCGTTATTGGGTTTCCATAAATAGGTGTAGCCAACACCAGCGCCAGCATCTAAAGTTGTTGCTTGACCTTGGCATATAAACTTATCTTGGCCTAGATATACACTTGGATTTGCGTACTCTGTAATATTTACCTCTTTGTAAACGCTATCGCAAACATTATTTCCAGCTCTCAAAATTAAATTCACCCAGTATTTTCCTTGGGTATTAACAGTGATTGACCTTGAAGTAGCGCCTGTACTCCATTGGTATTTAACCCCAGGGTATGAAACTGTATTCAAGACTAATGGCAAACTACCACCTTGACAATACCCAGTATCCTTGGGAAAATTAAATGATGTTATAGGCCAATCGTAAACCACCACATGAACTTGATCTGTGCTATCGCTTCCATTGTCAAAAGTAGTTTTTACCGTTGTTAGAAAAACTCCAGCTGTAGGGTAGCAGATTGCAGTTGGATTTTGAACATTGCTGCTTCCTGGATTAGCGCCTTGAAAAGTCCATTGCCATGCAACTGCATTTCCAGTCGTGGTTACATTGGTATAAATAATGCAAGAATTTTTACATAGATATAGTGTATCAACATTGAAAGCATTTGCAAAAAAAGATTGCAAAAACAAAAATATAAAGATGCAAGTGCGTACCGTTTTGATCATATAGCCTGACTTTTAAAATACTCTGTTTTAAGCAAACTGCAAATTTTGTACCTATCATCGTGCGTATCCAAATAAAGTGCATTTAAGACTTCATAAACATGCTTTATTCCAATCATATCACACCATTCAAATGGACCATGAGGGTAGGCTGTTCCTAATTTCATTCCCAAATCTATATCATTGCGGTTGGCAGTACCTTCTTGCAATGTAAAATAGGCCTCGTTAATAACCATACAAACCACTCGTGGTGAAATCATACCAACACGAGAATCAACCTTGTACAATGTTTTCCATGGTAGTTTTTCTAAATGCTCATTTGAAATACCTTCAGAAAGTGTGCAATATTCCAAAGCATCTCTTTTCAAAAAACTAGGCAAAGCGTTGATTCCAATGGTATATGACCACATTGCTTTTGGCAAAACAGCTTCTAACTGTATTTTTACAGAAGAAAGTATTAATAGACTTGAGGCATCAAGTAAGGCATAATCGGCTAAGGATGATGAATCATCATCAAAGTTTAAATCAAAAATTAGATCAAACTTGCTAGAATGGATATTTTTTGTACTTTCGAGCCTAGTAAAACTCAAACCTACAGATGTCAATATTCCGTCTAACTCTATTGTGCGTTCTTGCGAGCCTTTTACAGCAATGTTCATTCGAGCACAAAAATACAAATACAATCATGGAAAAAAAAATCATATTCACAGAGAACGCACCTGCTCCAATTGGCCCGTATTCACAAGCGGTTTTGGCGGGTAACACACTGTATTGCAGCGGTCAAATTGCATTAGACACAGCTGGTAATTTTCACAACGACAGTATTGAAACAGAAACCAAACAAGTAATGAACAACATTTCAAAGCTATTAGAAGCTGCGAATATGAGTTTTGGAAACGTTGTGAAAACTACAATTTTCCTCACGGACATGAACGATTTTGCCAAAGTAAACACCATTTATGCAGACAACTTTTCAAGCGACTTTCCAGCAAGAGAAACCGTTCAAGTTTCTGCGCTCCCAAAAGGTGCAAAAGTTGAAATCAGTGTTACTGCAGTGAAATAAATTTATTTTAAACAAAAAATCCCCGTTCAAGTATAAAACTGAACGGGGATTTTTATTTGTGAAGCAAACTAGTCTACTTTTTTTACTGGACAAGTATTGACACCCACTAAAGTGTATAAAGGACAGAAAGAGACTAAACTGGTTAGTAAAAAAACCGCTGCCAATACCAAAAGAACAATACCAATTGTTCCCGTTACGACATTACCGAAATAAAGGAAAGCAAATACAGCTGCCAATAAAACGCGAATGATTTTGTCTGTTGAACCCATGTTTTTTTTCATGATATATAATTATTTTTTAAGGTTGTAAATTAAAAATCCAAATACTACTACTATTCCTAAATATACTAAAATCGACAAAATGTGCTGTATCTTGAATAGTTTTCTTTGCATTTGACACAGCGAAACTATATCGAAATTTAATATCCCCAAGTGACATTTGTCACAAAACATTTGTTGAAACAAGGGAGTGGATAAACAATACCCACTCCTTATCTCTACACAAACATAAGGATTTTTATTTTATTAATATTTTTTGATTTTTTTAAATAAATTTTAATCCAAATGGCTAATTACAACTCTTTTTAAAACCCTTTGATTTTTAGAACTCAACTCAAGCAAGTAAATTCCATTACTGTATTCTGAAGTGGAAATTCTGGTTATAGATTCTGTCAGTCCCGAATGGATTAATACACGTCCTTCAATATCCATTAACTTCATAGTAAAATGCTCTACCTTCTTTTCTATTGGCAATTCTAATTCAAAATAATTACTCGCCGGAAATGGATAAACCTTAACATTAAGTGCGTCATCAAAACTAGCTTTTTCTTTCTCTTGGATTTTACCCTCTTCTAAAACCAAATCACATGGGTTACAAGCACTGCCATTGAAGCAAATTTTATTTAAACTTGGATACAATTCACCATTAAAGTAATTCAAAGTACTTGAGTTGCTGTTCGGATAAGAAAATTTAACAAAATACAAACTCATTGCTCCATTGCTAATGTTGCCATTAAAAGGAGCATCTTTCCAATAATTATTTGACGCCTTAAATTTGTATGGAGTTATGGTTTCATGCGTTTCATTGGTGTAAACAATATCACCTAAAACAAAATTACATGCCTTATTGCCTGGGTTTTGAATAAAGTTATTTTTACCGTTGTTTAAGTACAAAACACTTCCCTTTACATTGATGCCTGAATTGCTATTAAATGCAAAAGTATTATTACCACCTGACCCTGAATAAATCGCACCGCTCATTTGCTTGTCTGGACTTAAACAAACATACCCATTCTCATCTTTTACCCCAATTTCATTGCCCAAAAACCTCGAGCAAGACAAAACTGTATTTAATTTATTTAATCCCAAACCAATTTTGTTCTTCCCAAAATCACACGATTCGATGAATGCAAACCTATCTTGCCCTGTTTTATTCTCGACACTAAGGGCTCTTGTATTACCATTAAACCCAGAGTTTAAAACTTGAAAATCTGTTTCTGGATTTTGGAGCAACAAACCGTTCTCAATACAAGAATTAAAATTAGAGTAATTTATTTGCACATGCGACTCAAGTGCATACACACCAATATCACATTGCTCAAAATTACTGTGCTCAATTTTTACAACATTCGAATTATTGTCAGACCCTAAACACTTAAGCGCAAAATTAAAATTCGAAAATCTACAATTTTGAATCTCAACTTTTTCCGAATTCTTTACATCAAAGGCATTTGATGAGCCGGCAGCAGCCCAAGGTAATTTATTAAAAACCACCTGTTGCAAAGCTAGTCTTGACCCAAGTTTAATGGTCGATTTATTGCCATACAAAACTTTACAGTTGCTCAAAGAAAAAAAACTCAACTCCTGGGTTCCTTTTGGTGAAACCAAATTCATTTCTCCTTCAACTTGCAACACAATATCTGTATTCTGCCCAGTTCCCTCGATTGCAATTTGTGTATTTGCTCCACCAATTTCAACTACACCTTCTCCATAACCACCCTTGGCATTTCTAAACTTCACATATCCGCTGTTATTTGAACTTCCTTTTGTAAAAGTAAAAACAGCATTGGTCTCTAGTCTCAATTTGCCATCAATTTGCAAGGTAGCTTCATTTCCTTCTAGTTTAATTATAGCCCCAGGAAAATACACCAATTGGGCTCCTTCTTCTATAATCAATTCCGAGTTGTCGTGCACCAACAAAGTACTTCCTGATTTCAACATCAAAGTACACCCTTTTCTAATTCTTAAAACTGCTTTGTTGTTTTCTGCATTATCACCACCTAATTCCAGCAATCCGCCTTCTTCAACATTTACTAAGGAATTGCATTCTGAGGTTTTCATTTCAAACTTTGAACCTTTTCGGTTCATTCTATCGTATTCACCATACCCAAAGCCATTTAATCCATGGGCATTAATTTGCAGTTTGCCCTGAGACTGAACGGTTACAGCTGGCAATGTATACCGCTCATAACGCCCATAATTATAATTGGTGCTTAAAAAATATCCTACTTCATTTGAGTTTTTCTCAAATTCATCTACCATCCATTTGATGTTTTCATCTGTCAACTGCATATGCTCTTGGTTGGTGTTTTCAACCCCATAAAAAGTGTGAAATGGATACACATTCGCATTGGGTACATAACGGTCAACATAGTCATCAATTTTTTGACCAACTTTCGATGTCAGATCTAAAGCACTGCCGCTTGGAATAAAACAACTTGCACTGTGGTTGTTTATAATATTAATAAGGCCATAAATCTTCCTAAATTCTCTAAGATCATAGCGTATACTACCTGGTACATGATCACTTCCTATCTCCATATCCAATGGAACAAAATGTTTTAGACCTAAAGGCAGAACACTATAAAAGGCAATATTTATTGGTTTACTCCAAGTATTGTGCTGATAAATTTTAGACATAGCAAAAACATACGAAGTTAATTTTAGAGGATTGTTGTCAATATTTGCAGACACAGGATTTAATGTAAGCAACAAATCACCTGGATTAAAATTCTGAAAACTTGCATTGACACTTCCGTTTGTTAAAGCAATATTCCTACTGAGTTTAGGATAATTTCCTAATTGATTTTGTTTTTCTAAAAAAGCAGCCCTGTCTTTGTGTGGACTAGTCTTATATTCAGAAAGAATATGCAAACTAAGCAATTGCCTTGCAGCCGCTCGATCAAGTTTTCTCTTAAAATTCTCTTTCATAGTCGGCAACTTTCCACTAAAATATTGCATGAAATTTTGCAATCCGTAAGGAATATTAGCACCTTGGTGTGGAGCATCAAAAGACAAATAGGTTCTCACGCAATGGGGTATCTTATTTTTTTCCATGTATGACAGCGCATACTTTGCGACAATACCACCCATACTAGTGCCGACCAAGACCAATTCTTCCTCACTACACTTTCGCTCGTTCAGCATTTGAATAAATTTAACAACCAATTGTGCGTTGTTTTCCATGTAATCAGCCCCATTATGAAAATCAATATAAAAAACATCATACCCTCTACTTCTTAAATCACTTAAAAACTTAGGTGCTTTTTCAATTGCAGCCCAAGGCTCAATTCTATTCTTTAATTTTGATTCGTAAGGATTTAATGTGTAACCATTAACCAAATCAATAAGACCGTTGCTACCACACTTCCCACCATAACAACCAGTCCAATGGTCTTTGAAACCAAAATCAATTCCTTCTACGATTACAATAGGTTTCTTAATGCAGGCATTTTGAACACCATTGTTCAGCCCTGGCAAATAATCTATAAATGCACCTAAGGGTTCTTGTAGTTCCGTTTCTCTTTCTGGATTTGTATAAATATTTCCAAGACCATCTCCAAAATGAAAAGGATTATTTGATGCATGTTTATTTAATATTCCAGAATTCAAATCACGGGTTTCAAAAGCAATATTTGTTTTGCTCATTCTTATTTTCCCATCCATAAAACTCACTTCAATACTTACTTCATTGTCGCCGGGTAGTAATACAAAATTCATAGGCAGATTCAATTGAACATCTCTAAACAATTCATTTCGAAATTTTATCCGAATGCGCTTGATTGCCGAACCACCCATATTAACAATAAACTCAGCTCCAAAACGCAAAGTAATGTTCGGGTTAAAAACAACTGGAATGTATGGAGCCGAAATAAAAACTTCATGAATTCTAAACGCGTCTTGCGGCCTATTCACAAGCCATTTATAGTTGCTGCTATCAAATTGAATTGCACCTTCAGTGAATGCAGACTCTTTGAACATCCCTGCTTTCAAAAAAAGAATTGGCATTGCTATGGTGTTTTTTTTAAAGTCTGATTCCATATTTTTTTGAAATTCCTCATACGTTTGAATGTTTTGTACGTTGTGAATACTTGAATTGTAGAATTGCTGGTACAAAATTGCCAATTGATGGCAATCGGAAAGGCTATCGCTTAAGAGTCCTTGACTTGCATAAATACTAGAATCGAGAGCACCAAGATTCCAAAAATAATCGGTATTTAGACTGCCTTGGTGTTTGACATCACGGTACAGACTATCCCATACTTGATTAAAATTGCTTTGTCCATTTAAAACATGGCAAAAAAGCAAAAGAAGAATTAATGTTTTAATTTTTTTCATTGTTTGTGTTTTAGTTTTGCCTACTCTAATTCGTTTTCAGCATCCCGATCAAGCACCAAAATCAGCAGCTTGCATAACAAATATCTTACACAAAAAAAGAAAACCAAAAGCCCATTTAAAACGTGAGCCTACCAATTCATATCGGATACAGAGCGCAATAAAGTGGATAAAAGAAAGACAGATGGAACAATTTGGACATAAAAAAACCCCTTTCGGGGTTTTTTTGATATTTTAAATATTAATCGTCATCTTCTTGGTCATTCTCTCTTGATTGGCCTTTTTTCATTTTGCCTTTCTTGTTTTTCTTTTTGTCTTTATTGTCCGATTTTAAGGCCTCGTATTTAACTTTCTGTTCAGGAGTTAATATTGTGTTCATCTTCGTGTCAAAAGATTGCTTAACGGCCTTCATTTCGTTGTGCTGAGATTTTTTATTAGCACTGTCTTTATACTTTAGCTTAATTGCTTTTGCTAAATTCATTTTCTCCAGCACAGCTGAATATACTTGAGTTCTTTGAACATCTGTTAAACCCAGCTCAGTTTTAAGCTTATCAGCTCTCATGCTTGCTGCAGCTTCAGGTGTTTTTTTTACTTTTGAAGTATCGTGTGCAAATCCGTTTAGTGCAAATACTGTTGCAACCAAACTTAAAATTAATTTTTTCATACGTTTATTTATTACTTGTTAGATCTACTACTTCAACAAGAATACCAAACTCACGAATTACAAATATTTATTATCAAAATATCTATTTGGAGAAAGTAAATAGAGCAATAGTATTCGAGAATATCTAAAAGAAAATGGTGTAATTAACAGCATGGTGGGAACCAACACAGCGGCGATTTTAGCAAAGGACCAATCCAAATTTATGGCCAAAACACCGAATACGATCATTATAATTGTGCCAAAAGCATAACTAATATACATGGCGCCCCAAAAGAACCCAGTTTCATGTTCAAACTTTAGACCGCAGTTTGGACAATGGTCATTGGTTTTACTAAAACCTAATAAATTAAATGCAGAGTGAGGAAAGACCCTTCCTTTTCGACACCGAGGACATTTACATGAAACTATACTTGAGATTATTGATGGTACTTTTTGAGACATTTTAGGCTATTTGATTCTTTCGGTATTTTCGGTACCACATAATACCGACTGAAAATAAAATCACATAAACCGATACCAACAGCATCAAAATACCAACATTCAGACCCATACCTACACTTTTTGCGCCAGAAGCCTGACTGCTTTCTACACTTGCCTTACACATGGGGCACTGAGAATAGCTAAGAACAGTAAAGGTCATGGAGACTAAAAATGAAAATATCTTTTTCATATATAACAGTGCAAAATTAATGTTTTATTAGGCCAATTATATGAGCAAAGTCATATTTCTCAATAAAAAGGTGAAATCATGAAATACACCACCACACCCGTTACAGAAACATAAAACCAAACAGGCCAAACCCATCTAGTTAAACGTTTATGCTGCGCATATTCGCCTGTCAAACCACGGTATACAGCAAACAAAATAAAAGGCAATATGATGCCAGCCAAACCAATGTGGGTAAACAATATGATAAAGTACAATGTTTTTATAAAACCAACACCGCCATAAGCCGTTTCTGCAGTTGTGAAATGGTACATAACATAAGTCAATAAAAACAAAATCGAAAACAAAACCGCCGCAAGCATAACATTGCGGTGTTTTTCAAAATCTTTTTGTTTCACAAACCACAGACCCAACAACAAAAGAATCGCTACTGCCGAATTCAAAGTTGCACTAATGGCAGGAAAGATATGGGTATCAAATTCAAACCCTAAATCTATTTTAAATCTTCTCATTAAAGTGACCAATGCAAATACTACTACAGATAATGTAATAATGATGCCGTTGGCCAAACGATCGTTTTTTGCTATTGTCTTCATTTTTTATATTCAAGTTTGAGCGCACGGACAGCGTCAATTGTGAAACTCTTCTCATTTTGTCCGTTGGTATCAAAAACACCTCTAACGCGTTTTTGTTTGTCAACCAATACAATTTTGTTGCTATGGAACAAACCGTTGTGCACATCCTCAGCCCCCGGGATCTTAAAACTATTAGCAGCTAGATTGTATATCTGTGTTTTTGACCCTGTTAAAAATTGCCAATGGTTGTTTGCATAAAAAGATTCAGCATATTTTAACAAAACCGCTGGCGAATCATTTGTTGGATCAACTGTAAAACTCAAAAAACGAATATTGGTATCCTTGGCAAATTCTCTGTAAATATGCGTTCCAATATACCCATTCATTTTAGGACAAATTGTTTCACAACTAGCAAAGAAAAAACTCACCAATAATATTTTACCTTTATACGTATCAAGTGTAACACTATCGCCGTATTGGTTTACCAATTTAAAATTATCTATAGTATGGTAAATAGTATCACCCTTAGCATCCAATTCCCGCTCAAAATAGATTGGTAGTTTTTTGGAATAGTGAACTCCTGTCTTGTTTATAACAACCCAAATAATGGGCATGCCTATTAATAAAAACAAAATGCCCAACACTTTCCATGTTGGGCTTTTTTTAATTGTGCTAGTCATTACTTAAAAGTATTTCTCTAAACTCACATAGTTGCCTTCTATTAACAAAAAGCAAACTAAATAAGATAAGAATATTACTGCTGGCAATACAATCATCCAACGAAGAAATTTAGCTTCGTAGTTTAAGTGCATAAAAATACCAACAATTAAAATTGCCTTAACGATTCCAAAAGCTATGAAAACAATGTTTCTTGCCATTGATGCACCGAATGCAAAATAAATGATAAAATCCACGATGGTGATACCCAATAGAACCCAAAAGGTTCTCCATAAACTTTTAGTACCATGCGATTCGGCATGAGGGATATAAGTTTCTGGAATATATCCGCCTTCAGTATGTGTATGATTGTTGCTCATATTGCTGTGTTCTTTTAAAGGTTAGATCAAATAGTAAAAAGTAAATACGAATACCCAAACAAGGTCAACAAAGTGCCAGTATAAACCAACTTTTTCAACCATTTCGTAGTGACCTCTTCTTTCATAGGTACCACGCATAACGTTTATCCAAATGATGATATTGATAACAACACCACTCAAAACGTGGAAACCATGGAAACCAGTAACAATAAAGAATAAAGATGCAAATGGAACAGGTCCTGCTATCTTATCTGCTTCGGTCCAATGAACTGGATCAAATAATTTTAAATGTTTTGCATGTTCGTGAGCAGCATCAGTGAATCCAAATAAATTTGAATCCAAACGACCGCCTTCATGTATAAATTGACTCCACTCCCAAGCTTGACAGCCTAAGAAAGCGGCACCACCCAAAACGGTCAAGAACATATATTTAGACACTTCACTTTTTGAATTACGGTGACCAGCTTCAACAGCTAACACCATCGTAACAGATGAAATAATCAAAATCAAAGTCATTAAACTCACGAAAAGCAAAGGCAAATGCAAACCATGTGCGAATGGGAAGTGGTTAAAAACAGTTGCAGGATCTGGCCAAGGCGTTGTACTGCCGGCGTAACTGAATCTGATTGCACCATAGCCCACCAATAGTGATGAGAATGTGAATGCATCCGATAAAAGGAAAATCCACATCATTAATTTTCCGTAGCTAACATTGAAAGGAGACCTACCTCCTGTCCATATGCTTGTAGATGATACTGTTGAAGAGTTTGACATTATGATAATTGTATCTAAATTACTTTGCGAAATAAAGGAATAAAATCAAGAAAATCCATACAATTCCCAAAAAGTGCCAATAAGTTTTGCATATATTAATGAACACTAGATTTTTCTTGTGTACCTCCAATCGTGAAGACTTAATGATAGCAACGAGAAGAAGAACCAAACCACCAATTATATGCAGAAGGTGAGCACCGGAAATTACATAGACAAAAGAGGCTGAAATTTCTCCCGCTTCTCTATTTGATAGATAAAGTCCCATATCAACAAGAGCAAAATAAGCGTAAAATTGCGAAACACAGAAACTTACACCCAAAATAAAGGTGATTGTTAATAGGGATGGGACCTTATAAACGTCATCATTTGAAGCCGCTTTATAAGCCAATTGCATAAAAAGACTTGAGATAGCCACGATTATTGCACTAATCCAAAATTGAATGGGTAACTCAAATTCAAACCACGCATTGTTGCGTATACCATCCGATTTATGAACCCAATATGCACTGCTAAATGCAATGAATAACATTGAACTAGCGACAATGAACAACCAAATGATAAAGGTCTTTTCATTGAAAATACTTTTTTTATTGCTCGACATTTGCGGCTGTATAGTTTGTGGCATATATTAAAATAAATAACTTAAAAGTACGACTGGCATATAGATTAGCGAAGCAAACATTAAAGATTTTGCATCCTTAATGCTTTGCGTTTTATATAAGACGATTGCCCTGTATAGCAGATAAATCCCAGCAGGAAGTACTAAAAACAAAGCATTCAAAGAACCAAATTCTATTGATATAGGATACATTGAAATCAAAATAAGCATCACTGTATACCATATAATTTGCATTGCATTCTTTTTGGTTCTTCCCTCAAAAGAAGGCAATAAAGTGTAATTTGCTTTTCTGTAATCATCCTCTAAGATCCAAGCAATTGCCCAAAAGTGAGGAAACTGCCAAAAAAATTGGATTAAGAACAATACAATTGCTATATCATCAATATTTCCAACGGCTGCTATCCACCCAATAGCAGGGGGCAATGCTCCTGGAATTGCACCGACAAAAACAGCCAAAGGTGTTTTAACCTTTAATGGGGTATAAACCAATGAGTAAATGAACAATGAAACCAAACTTAAAAGGGCTACCCTTCCATTGGTGAAAAAAGCTAAGGCAAATAAACCCAAAAGAGCGCAAACGACACTAAATACCATGGCATCATTTGTACTCATGCGACCATCCGCAATTGGACGATTTTGAGTTCTAGACATCATTTTATCTGTATCTTTCTCATAAATTTGATTGAAACCATTTGAGGCAGCGACAACCAACATGCCGCCCAAGGCTAATCCAAAACATTTTAAAGCGTCAAAAGATTCAGCAGTCTTTGCCACACCTAAACAATACGTAATTATTGTGGTGCCAACAACAGAAGTGCTGAGTCTAACCTTGCTCAGCATAAAATAGTCTTTAAAAAAAGAGGCGCTAAGCTGCTCTGGTTGCTTATTGGTACTGTGTTCTGTCAAATCTTTGGAGAGTTTTTAGGTGCTCGTAAAATAGCGGTACAAATATACAAGGTAATACCGAATATTAGACCTGCAAAAAATATATGTGACACTTGTGCATATAGAGGAAAATTATAACGTAAATTCAAAACACCACTGATGTATTGAACCAGTAAAACTGCTGTTAGTGAAGTCAATAATCTCAACCATTTTTTCTCCAATTTCTTACGAAGCAAATACAAGGGGAATAAACTAATTACAATTAACGCCATTGCAAGTATCCAATGCGTCTTGAAAACCTTCCCTAAAAAGTCAAAATTCAACTCACTTCCTACAAACAATACATTTTTCTCTACAGCCATGTCACTCACTTCACGCAATTGGGTTCCGTAAACTACCTGGATCAGAGACAAGAACACGAATCCAATGAAATACCACTTGTATGACTTAATCGATTGGTTCTTCTCATCAATTCTACTGTTTACCAAGCTAAACATAAACAAGGCCAAAACGGCATATGCTGCCAAATAATGTATGCTTATGATTATAGGGAACAAATTGGTGGCTACAACAATACTTCCTAGCCAAGCATTGAAGAGCATCATAATAAATCCAAGCGTTCCGCACCAAAATTTAAATCGACTCACATACCTTCTAATTCTTAATAAACTTAAAAAGAAAACCAATGAAAACAAGCCGGAAAACACCCCGATAATTCGGTTAATATATTCTGTCCAAGCCTTTAAAGGATTGAATACCTCTGGTTTTAATAAATTGGGATCTGCCAAAAGCGCTTCAGATTGACTTTTAAAGCCAATTCCGGCTAACACTTTTGCAAATCGTTTTGCTTTCTGTATGCGCTTCTGAGCATAGATTTCTTGATAATTGGCTGGGAGCTCACATGAGCAAACGGGCGGAAACCAAGCCCCATAGCATTTAGGCCAATCAGGGCAACCCATTCCACTGCCAGTGCTGCGAACAACACCGCCAGCAATAAGCAATAAAAAAACCGAAGATAGAGTCAAAAGACCTGATCTTCGGTTTAATTTAATATAGTTCATTTTATTCTAACGGATGTCAGAACGTTTATGCCTTCCTCATGAAAAGTGCAGCAAAAGAAGAAAAGAATACAGCGCTAGCTTTTTCTTTTTTGCCTTCGAATTCTGTATCAACCTGTGTTGATGGTGCATGGTAATGATCTGGTTCTCCATCTCCGATCTCATGTTGAGGGAAATAGTCTAACTCTCTATCAGGACGGCTATATTCGTGAGGTCCTCTGTATACTGTTGGGATATCACCTTCCCAGTTTCCATGGATATGTTTTACTTGAGTGCTCCACTCTAAAGTATTAGACAACCAAGGATTTTGAGTTGCTTTCTCACCTCTGAAAATACTGTTGAAGAAATTATATAAGAACAACAATTGTGCAACTCCTCCTAAAAAGGCTGATATAGTTATAAAAATATTAACATTCATCCAAATCTCAAATTCAGGAATTAATGAAAACTGGTAGTATCTTCTTGGAACACCGGCCAAGCCCATAAAGTGCATTGGGAAAAACACAAGGTAAGCTGAAACGAATGTTAACCAAAAGTGCAAGTTACCCAAGGTTTTGTTCATCATTTTTCCGAACATTTTTGGAAACCAATGGTAAATACCTGCAAACATACCAAAAATTGCTGCGCTACCCATTACCAAGTGGAAGTGGGCAACTACGAAGTAACTATCATGCATTTGAATGTCTAAAGCTGCGTTACCTAAATAGATACCAGTTAAACCTCCTGTAATGAAAAAGGAAACCAATCCGATTGCAAACATCATTGCTGGGGTGAAACGAATATTACCCTTCCAAAGCGTTGCTAAGTAGTTAAATGTCTTTACTGCAGATGGTACTGCAATAATCAACGTTACATACATAAACATAGTTCCTAAGAAAGGATTCATACCTGTAATAAACATATGGTGACCCCAAACGATGAATGACAAGAAAGAGATACCTATCAATGAAATAACCATTGCTGTGTAACCAAAGATTGGTTTTCTTGCATTGGTAGAAATAACCTCTGAAGAAATTCCCAAAGCTGGCATCAAGATGATGTATACTTCCGGGTGACCTAAGAACCAAAATAAGTGTTGGTATAAAACTGGGCTACCACCACTATTGGTCAAAGCACCAACACCATTTAAGTGAATGTCACTTAAATAGAAACTGGTTCCAAAACTTCTATCAAATATCAACAACAAACCTGCACCTAGCAATACAGGGAATGATAATAAACCTAATATTGCTGTTAAAAAGAAAGCCCAAATGGTAAGCGGCAATCTATTCATTGACATACCATGAGTACGCATGTTCAATACAGTTGTAATATAATTTATACCACCTAACAAAGCAGATACAATAAATAATATGATAGCAACCAACCATAAAGTGGTTCCTAAACCAGAACCTGGCATAGCTTTAGACAAAGCACTCAATGGAGGATAAACCGTCCAACCTGATGAAGCAGGACCAGTCTCAGCAAAAAATGAAGACATTAAAACACAAGATGATAAGAAGAAGAACCAATATGAAAGCATATTCATAAATGGACTGGCCATATCTCTTGCACCTACTTGTAGTGGAATCAATAAATTACTAAAAGTTCCACTTAAACCTGCAGTCAATACATAGAATACCATGATGGTGCCGTGTATCGTAACCAAGGCCATATAATAATTTGGATCCAATTTACCATCTTTGGCCCATTTACCTAAAAGACTTTCCAAGATTGGGAAAGCTTGATCTGGCCAAGCCAATTGAAGTCTAAACAATAAAGACATCCCCATTCCAAAGCATCCCATGATGATACCTGTGATTAGGAATTGTTTAGAGATCATTTTGTGATCTGTACTGAAAACATATTTGAATAAAAAGGATGGTTCATGGTGCTCGTGATGAGCATGGCTATCAGTAGCGTGAGTGTCTTTTATTATTGATGTACTCATTGTTGTAAATGTCTGTTTAAAATGATAAGGTTTAGTTAATAGCCAATTTTTTAGTTGTATCGGCTTGCATCATCGTGTCGCTGCTGTTCATAATTGCAGGAACTGCAATAGGCGTCTTAATAAAAGCAGGTTGTTGTGTAGCTAACCACGCATCAACCTCTGCTTGTGATTCAACAACAACTTTAATTTTCATGTTGTAGTGAGATACGCCACAAATTTTGTTGCAGTATAGGTAGTATTCAAAAGTCTCACCGAATTCTTTCTTTGCTTCCACAGATGTTTTAGTAGGACGGAAAGTGAATTTGGTTGGCATACCTGGAACCACATTCATTTGAGCTCTCATGTGAGGCAACCATGCACTATGGATAATATCTTTAGATCTAAAGTTAAAAGTAACCAATGAGTCTTTAGCGATGTGGATTTCTTGTGTTATGATATCATCATTCGCAGCTCCATTAAATGTAGAAGCGAATTGCTTGCTGTTGTTCTGGATTGCTAAAATACGCTCAATTTGCTTGGTTTTTCTTTTGATAGAAGCTTCTGCCTCATCCAATTTTTCACCGTTACTTAAGGACTCAATTTCTTTTTGAATAGACTCCATGTTTTTGTAGTCTCTCAAATTTTCAACTTCAGCAAAACTGCTTTTTAAAGCTGCTAATGCTGCGCCACTTTTAATGTCATTTATAACGATTTTTTCTCCCTCAATCTGGGCTTTTAAATCAACAATTAAAGAATCAACTTCTGGCTTGAATGCCAAACCCAATTCGTTTTTACCTGAGATAAACTTGTAGTCAGCTATACCCATAATGCCATCTTCTCCAGCATATCTTGCTTTCCAACCAAATTGGTAAGCAAAAATTTCGATGCTATGGATTTTACCATTGTGGTTCTCTTCTGCATAAACAACAGATCTCCAAGTTTGGTGACCTCTTAAAACCAATAGGGTTAAAACAATTGCAGGGATAATGGTCCAAAACACCTCTAATCGGTTGTTGTGTGCTAAATACAAAGCCTTCTGACCATCTTTGTGTGCATACTTAAATGAAAACCAAAACAACAAAAATTGAGTAGCAAAAAACACAATAGATGTAACAATTAAGGTCATCGTAAACATGCTATCATAATCAACACCATGTTCACTCGCTGAGTCGTTCAATAAAATAAGCTTTCCATGAGCACTGTATTCCCAAATTGTCGCAATTAATCCAACGACCATGAAAATCAACATTGTCCATTTGTTAACGTTGTTTTGGTTAACCGTTTCGCGACCCGTAATTTTAGCTGTGTATTTGCTGATATCAAACGCATTGGCTAAAACCAATACCATTAAAATCGTAAATCCAAGAATTGCCCAATTTACTTTTGAAGATATGGCTGACTCTACAGTATCCGCTTTTGGCGCTTCGTATGCGTATTCGTCTGCTCCAAAAAACGGCTTAGCAGCACTGAGGTGTTCGGTTGATATCCCTTTGATATCAATTGATTTGCTCATGAAAAAGGCTGCTCCTGTTAGGATAACTAGCGCCAGTGTCAATTTGAAAGTGAATTTTAAAAATGGTTTCATTCTAACTTGTACTTGCTTTGTTGGTCTATGTTTAGGTTGCCGCAAATTTATTGTTATTTTCAAAATAATCTAAAAAAATTATTGCCTTTTTTTGATTAATTATATTATTTAGAATCAGTATAAAATTAAAATTATCGCAAACGGTCTGCAGATGCCAATAAATCAAGGTCTTTCTTGATTCCTCTTACCGCTAAAAAATTCAAAATTATTATGACTAACAATAAAAATATTGGCCAATTTAAACCCAAATCTTGAAAAGTGATTCCATTTGTTCCACCGATTCTAAGCTTTATCAAGTAAACATTAATTAATACAATTGCAATTGCTCCAAAGTTGGAGGTAACCAGTGTTAATTGCCTCTTTAAATTACCATAAAAAAATATTGAAGCCATTGACAATAAAGCAACTAATGTTATAGAAACAGGGATTTCAAATTTACTTACTTTTACAGAAGCCTCAGCACCTAATGAACTTGTAATCGTATTAATCTTGTACTCGAGCGAAACACCATCCTTATTTAATGCTTTTCCTCTATACAGATTAATATCTGTAAATGTCATTAACAAACAAATTAGAGAAATCAAAAACAAATAGATGGATTGCTTACGTTGTATCATTGGGCAAATTTATAGAATAAAAAAAATATTTTTTACTAAAAAATATGTAGGTTTGCACATCAATTTTTAAACATCAATGTCTGAAAAAAAATCGAAAACCGCTTACTGGATGCTATTTTTAGTATCTCTTGTCACTATCACCGCTTTGATGATTTTCCTTCCTGAAGCTTTCTGGCTAGCCCTTCCTACCACTGTAGGTGGATTTGCCATGGCTATGGACTGGATTTAATCTTTATCAAGTTCAATTTAAACCACAGCAATAGCATTGTTGTTTGGTTTCGTGTGCACCTATACTTGAATGTAAGTTTTTGACCACACAAGATACATTTAAAACATTCCCAATAAAAAAAGTTAGGCTATTAACCTGACTTTTTTATTGATATCTGTAATTGATTAACGAATGTACTTAAAAGACTTTCCAAAGAATTGTGCATTTGCACCCAACTCCTCTTCAATTCTCAACAACTGGTTGTACTTCGCCATTCTATCACTTCTACTGGCACTTCCAGTTTTGATTTGTCCACTATTCATTGCCACTGCAATATCTGCAATGGTGCAGTCTTCAGTTTCACCACTTCTATGACTAATAATATTGGTATAAGAATTACGGGTTGCCAAATTAATCGCATCAATGGTTTCTGTTAATGAACCAATTTGATTCACCTTAATTAATATACTGTTTGCTATATTTTCAGTAATTCCTTTTTGCAAACGGTTTACATTGGTAACAAATAAATCGTCACCAACCAACTGAACTTTACTGCCAATGGCTTGGGTCAATTTTGCCCAACCTGCCCAATCATCTTCTGCACAACCATCTTCAATTGATATGATTGGATACTTAGAGGTCCAAGTTTTCCAGAAATCAACCATCTCCTCTGAGCTTAATTGTCTTTTATCTGATTTTTTGAACACATACAATCCTTTTTCAGCATCATACAATTCACTTACTGCGGCATCCATTGCAATGAAAACATCTTCCCCTGGTCTGTAACCAGCTTTTTCGATGGCCATTAAAACGGTTTCGATGGCTTCTTCGTTCGATTGGATATTTGGTGCAAATCCACCTTCATCTCCTACATTGGTGCTGTATCCTTTGCTTTTTAACACAGATTTCAGATTGTGAAAAATCTGAACCCCCATTTGCAAAGACTCAGCGAAAGTATCTGCCTTTGTAGGCATTACCATAAACTCTTGAAAGTCGATGGCATTGTCTGCATGAGCGCCACCATTCAAAATATTCATCATTGGCAAAGGCAAGGTATTCGCATTTACACCACCTAGATATCTGTATAATGACTGATTGCTTTCTTGTGCTGCCGCTTTTGCCACCGCTAAAGAAACGGCCAAAATAGCATTTGCTCCTAAGTTTGATTTGTTTGGTGTTCCATCCAAATCAATCATCATTTGGTCTATGCTGTTTTGCTCAAATACATATGATCCTAAAAGTTCATTTGCAATAATCTCATTAACATTGCTAACTGCTTTTAATACCCCTTTACCGAGGTAAACATTTTTATCTTCATCTCTTAATTCAGCGGCTTCGTGAATACCTGTGCTTGCTCCACTTGGAACTGCTGCTCTACCCATAAAACCGTTTTCAGTGATTACATCAACTTCTATAGTTGGGTTTCCTCTTGAATCAAGAATTTGTCTTGCTTTAATATCTGCGATTAATGACATGCTAGAATAAATTGCTTTTGTGTTATATAAATTTTTTGTTTAGTCGAAAATTATTTTTGCATCATTTTCACGAAGTCTTCAAATAAATATCTTGAATCATGCGGTCCAGGTGATGCTTCTGGATGGTATTGAACACTAAATGCTTTTCTACCTTTCAAACGAATACCTTCAATGGTGTTGTCGTTCAAATTGATATGTGTTACCTCAACCTCAGGGTTGTTAATCTCTTTTAAGGCAAAACCGTGGTTTTGGGTGGTGATTTCACAATGGCCAGTGATGATGTTCTTAACCGGGTGGTTTAATCCTCTATGCCCATTGTGCATTTTGAAAGTCTCAATACCCATAGATCTTCCTAATAACTGATTGCCCAAACATATTCCAAACATTGGCAATTGCTCCCCCAATATTGCTTGAATTGTTTTTACCGCATAATCCATTGAAGCAGGATCTCCAGGTCCATTAGAAATCATGATACCATCTGGTTTCCATGCTAAAACATCTGCAGCACTTGTATAAGCATTGAAAACACCGCAATAAACATCGCGTTCGTTTAAGCAATTCAGGATGTTTTTCTTAATGCCAAAATCTAAAACCGCAACTCTATGGGCCGCAGAATCAGCTCCAGTAGTAAAAAAACTTGGTGTACTTACCTTACTTGACAACTCCAAACCTTCCATATCAGGAACAGCGGCAAGCATTTCCTTTAATTGATCGATATCGGTAATTTCACTACTAATGATTGCATTCATGGCACCTTTATCGCGCACATGCCTTACAATAGCCCTAGTGTCAACACCTTGAATACCGACAACTTGGTTGTTGATGAAATAATCATCAATGCTGCTAACTGCTGTTTTTCGTGAATGGTTGTGGGCAAAGGTGCTACAAACCAAACCAGCAATTTTGATGCTGTCTGATTCGATGTCATTGTTACTTACGCCGTAATTTCCAATGTGCACATTGGTCTCCACTAGAATTTGGCCAAAATAAGAAGGGTCAGTAAACACTTCTTGATAACCGGTCATCCCAGTATTAAAACAAATCTCGCCAGTGGTCGTTCCAATTTTTCCTACTGCTGTGCCTTGATAGTAGGTTCCGTCTTTTAGTAGCAGAACTGCTTGTGTTGAACTCATCAAAGGGCAAAATTAAGTTAATTCAAAGAATTACAAAAAACAATTTAATAACAGAAAAGAAAAGCCTTGATACCAAAGGTTAAACACCCGATTTTTTTAAATTCAATTGGAACATATTCAGCAATTATTGATACAATTACAGATTTAAAATCCCATTCAGGCTTAATTCAAATGAATTCCTAACTTTCATTCTTTCATAAAAATACGTTCCATTTGAACTATCTTTGCAAACGATTTTGACCACAACAAAAAAAGATATTCGTTCATTTGACTTAGAAGCCTTAAAAGCAGAATTTACTAACGCCGGACATCCCGCTTTTAGAGGAAAACAAACCTATGAATGGCTTTGGAAAAAAGGCGCCCGATCTTTTGATGAAATGAGCAACCTTTCTATCGAGACTAGAAATTGGCTAAATGAAAACTACAGCATTCTAACTGTAACTATTTTAGCCCAACAAGTTAGCAGTGATGGAACCATCAAATTGGCCTTTAAACTCCACGATGATGCCATCATTGAAGGTGTACTCATCCCAACAGAAACACGCATGACCGCCTGTGTTAGCAGTCAAGTTGGTTGCAGCCTTAGTTGTTCTTTTTGCGCTACTGGTTTTCTTAAACGTCAACGCAACCTTGATGCTGCTGAAATTTACGACCAAGTGTGGCTTATAGATAAATTGGCAAAAGAGACCTACAACATACCCCTTAGCAATATTGTATTTATGGGTATGGGCGAGCCTTTGCTAAATTATAACAATGTGATGGCAGGTATTGAGAAAATAACCAAACCAGAAGGCTTGGGTATGTCACCACAGCGTATTACAGTATCTACAGCAGGCATTGCAAAAATGATTAAAAAGCTTGGCGATGACGGTGCTAAATTTAACCTTGCCCTTTCATTACATGCTGCAAACAATGCCAAACGCAGCGCAATCATGCCCATTAACGACAGCAATCCATTAGAAGAGCTGCAAGAAGCATTGAATTACTTCTATCAAAAAACAAAACGTAAAATCACTTTGGAATATGCCGTGATGAACGATACAAACGATGGCAAAGAAGAAGCAGATGAATTGATAAAATTTGCCAAAAAAGTTCCTTGTAAAGTCAACCTCATAGAATACAATCCAATTGACTTAGCCAACTTCAAAGGCAGTAGTGTCGACAAAATAGCCGATTTCGGTCGCCGTGTTGAAGCTGCTGGTATAATTGTCAATGTGCGCCGAAGCCGTGGAAAAGACATTGATGCCGCTTGCGGTCAATTGGCAAACAAAATTTAAACCCATTAACATGCATAAAGCAGGATTTGTAAATATTATCGGGAAACCGAACGCTGGTAAAAGTACTCTTAGCAACGCCTTAGTTGGCGAGCAATTAAGTATCATTACCCCTAAAGCAAGTACCACCCGTCACCGAATACTTGGAATTATAAACACCGACGATTACCAAATGGTGTTATCAGACACCCCAGGTATTATTGAACCAGCATACAAGCTTCACGAAAGCATGATGCATGCAGTTAAAGACAGCATTGACGATGCAGATGTGTTAATTGTGCTTGTAGATGTAAGTAATCCTAATCTAAAAGAAGAACATTTGGCCATGATTGTAGCCGCCAAATCGCCCATCTTATTAATCGTCAACAAAATTGACTTATCTACGCCTGCAGAGGTGACCAAAGTAATTAACGAATTGTCTGCGGCAATAAACCCTAAAGAGGTTTTTGCTATCTCTGCCTTGCACGGTTTGGATCCCCAAACACTTATTAATAGAATTGCCTCATACTTACCAGAACATGAAGCATTTTATCCTAAAGACCAATTAACCGATCGCAATACCCGTTTCTTTACCAGTGAAATCATCCGTGAAAAAATCTTTAATCTTTATGAACAAGAGATTCCGTATAGCACTGAAGTAATTGTTCACGATTACAAAGAAGAACAAAACATCGATAAAATATACGCCTACATTATTGTAGAACGCGATTCTCAAAAGGGAATTATAGTGGGTAAAAATGGTGAAGGCATCAAACGCATAGGCACTGAAGCACGCAAAGACATTGAAAAATTTGTAGGCAAAAAAGTGTTCTTAGATTTGCGCGTAAAAGTTGAAGAAAACTGGCGCAAAAACGAATTGAAATTAAAACACTGGGGCTATTTAGAATAAGCGCTTTGAACTAATGCACCACTTTGTTGGCGCAATAACTGCTTGCAAATGCATCTGGCTTTGCTTTAAATGTGAAACCCATTCCTATAATGTATCCCATTGCTTCTTTTAAAGAATCATGGCTTTTGAAATTTGGATCCGTATTGATATCGGCATGAACTTCCATTTCAACATGATAGGTATCTAAAATAGAGCACAATTCATACGCAATTTCTATAGATTTACTTACCTCCAACAACATTCTTTCTTTTAAAGAAAAATGATTCTTGGTTATAAATGAATTAAAATACATAAATCCACCGCTATGCTCTCGAATAAACACAACAGCCGTTGCAAACTCGACAATATTGCGCTTCACTTGGGAGTCTGTACCAATACATACTTTTAAATGTGTGCCTTTTGCTTGTTCACGCAAGATGGCTTGTTCTACTTCTTGTTTAATCGGCAGTACGATTTGATCGCCGCCTAATTTTCTCCAAATCATCGGTCATTATTTGTTTACAAATCTTATGTTTCAGTGTGACGGTATCATTAATTTACCATCAAACTATAGCACAATATACAAAATAAAAATGATTTAATGAAATTTTACACACAAGTCACTCAAAATGAGCTAAATATATCTTAATGTATATTTATTCTATTTCCAGCTACCACCCTACCTACTGGGAATAAAGCTTCAAAGTTCAATAATTCACTGCTACTTACCAATAAGCCTCCACTGGTTTGAGGATCACATAGCCACAAAAATTCCAAACCATTCAATCCATCGCAATGGTCTTTTACATAATTGTAATTGCTGGTGGTGATATTTGGGTATACCATTTTTTCAGCCAAGGTTTTAGCTTCAGGAATCACAGGTATTGATTCAAGTTCCAATTCCGCTCCAAATTTACCTCCAAGCATTTCGGTTAAGTGCCCGAGCAATCCAAACCCAGTAACGTCAGTCATGGCATTGACCGCGGCATTTTTCCCTAATTCAATCCCAACAGTATTTAATTGACAAGCCGTTTCAATTAATATTTGATACCCTTCCTCGCTTAATAAATTGTGCTTAATGGCATTCGATAAGAGACCCAAACCCAAAGGTTTAGTCAAATACAAATAATCACCTAGCTGGCAGGTGTTCTTTCTTTTAATATTTTGCTTTTCAACCACGCCACTCACACTTAGACCAAACAAAGGCTCTTTGGTTTCGATAGAATGACCTCCTGAAATACTGATACCGGCTTCTTTACAAATACTTTCCGCCCCCTTTAAAACCTCTTTTGCCAATTCTAAAGGCAAAACATCCTGAGGCCAACCGAGCATTGAAAGTGCCATTATTGGTTTGCCTCCCATAGCATACACATCGCTAATGGCATTGGCTGCGGCAATGCGGCCAAAGTCATACGCATTGTTGACCAATGGAAGAAAAAAATCAACCGTCTGTATTAAACAGGTATCCTTGTTTATTTCAATAATCGTTGCATCATCCTTATCCAAGAAATCAACCAACAAAGATTGAGCATCATTGCTTTTATGGTCTGATAAAATTGCGTGAAGCTTAATTGGATCAATCTTGCATCCACAACCACCACCGCGAGAAAACTCTAATAAATTATAGGACATTGCGCATCACAACATTGGATTTAGTACCATCCTTCAAAATAACAATGGCATAATAATAACCCTTCATTTTGTGTGGCTTCGCTAAAATTATAATCTGAGATACAATTTCATCTACATTGCTGTTTTTTAATTTAATTTTAATGGTCTTTTTTTCTGTAGCGGTTAACACAGTGCTTTTGAAAAACATCTGCATGTTGGCCGCTTTTGGCAAATCATCCAGCGTCACAACAAATTCGCCATTTTGCATATTGGCAAACGTGTTGCCACGAGATACCACAACTGGTTTATTGATGTCTGCAATTAATGAGTCCAATTTTTTCTCAGGACGGCAATGCATGATCATTCTATTTTCACAAACAATAAACAACATATTGTTGCGGATATAATAAGCTGCCTTACCTTTTAGCCCTTCCATTATTCTTTGCTCTATCGCATCATTCGAACAAGCAAGCAAAGTATTCTGGGCTACTCCAAATTGCAAAACACCATTTTCAATTAAAGTATTGGCAAAAAACGAATTGCAACCTGCAAAGCCACTTACAGTGTTGCTGTCTGTATTAAACAATATATAAGCATCGGCCTTTTTTGCAGGCGTTACTACACGGTCAATTTCCAAATTTATAATTTTCCATTTGTTCGCAGCCAACAAAGCCTTATTGTCTAAAACGGTAGAGCGTGTGTCTATTACGCGAATCTGCTTGTAAGTATATTTTGGTCCATTGTCTTCAGGAAACAAAATTGGTGTTTTCTCCATTTCGATATGAACCTCCACACCTGGCTCAAAAATAAATCCTTCAATCTCATATGGAAATCCTCTCCAATTGCTGTCTAAATGCGACTTGATTTTTAAACAACTGGTAATGGTGTTGTTGTATTGACAAGCAACTTTGGAGTCGGCGATGTAAATACTGCTTATGGTAGTTCCTTGAGAAAAAGCCAAAATGTGGCTGAGAAATAAAACGAAGGTGAAAAGTACTTTTTTCATGTGTGCACAAATTTAATTGAATTCAGGTGAATATTTATTTTGATGCTGATACAAAAATTCTGCAATTTTTTCTGGTTCCAAGTGTTCGAAAGGAATTTTTACATAATGATGACAATTTCTTTTGCTTCTGCCCATTTCATAAGCCTTGTCGTAATATTTAAATAGTCCATAGATTGCCGCTTTCAAATCGCCTTCTTGAACCAAATCACAAATTTTTCTGCATGCCTCATCGCCTAATCGTTTATTTAACTTCTGAATGCAATACACAAGCTCATCTGCTGTATAACGGCCATAATCAGATTCTATAAAATTCACTCTATCTCCCAAAGGTACTGAAATTTCAATACCAGCAGCCACTTTCATATGTGTCCACAACTCTATTGGCAAGTGAACCTGGCCAATGGTAAAACTTTCGTTTTCTACCCACAAGACTTCATGAGGGTTGTAATGTTTCAACTCTTCAAAAATCAAATTATGAAAAACTGCACTGCTCGGCTGTGGCTCATTTCCTAAAGCACCAAACACACTGCCTTTGTGTTTTGCTAATCCTTCTAAATCGAGCACCTGAGCACCTTTGGCTTTTAAGGCATGTAGTATTTCGGTTTTCCCACTGCCTGTATTGGCACTTAACACCAATATGCGTTTAAACTTTGCGATAATGCTCAGCAGGTGGTTACGGAAGGCTTTATAACCCCCATTTAAAACATAAACTTTATATCCATGTTCTGCAAAAAAAGCAGCCATGTGGTTGCTGCGTAATCCTCCCCTTGCACAATACAAGGCAATGGTTTTGCCCACTACATTCTGATTGATGCTTTCAAGTAAATGCGCTTTAAGCGGATTAACCAGTTCATAACCCAATTTAATTGCCGCCTCTCTTCCTTTTTGTTTGAAGGTTTTCCCAATATGAATCCTATTTTGATTGTTTAAAATTGGAATATTAACCGCCAATTCAATATGTCCTGCCTCAAATTCTAAAGGCGACCGAACATCTACAATTGGCAATTGTAAATCTAAAAATTCTATAATGGATTGACGAACGATCATCCGTCCAAAGTATCCATGGCATCGGAACCCAATTCCAAGCCTTTTATTTCTGAAACAGCAGAACCAGCAATACCTTTCACACTGCCAAACATTCCAGCTGCATTGGTTAATACTTTGTCAATTTGTTTCTCACGCTCCTTCCAAATTTTCTCCATTGATATCTTCTCGCTGGTAATAGCCCTTTTCATGCTAAAGAACCCTTCCGTAATAGCTTCCATTTGGTGTTTAAATTCATTGCCTGTTAAATACGAATACAACATTTGCATCTTCTCGCCCTTATTTTCATTTGCTGAATTTGCTTCATTTATACGAATGATACTTCCTCTAAGCACCATGGCCAAACTTTTTGCGTCATGGTAATGGCAAATGTATATACCTTCCTTTAAACCAAATCCATCCATATCCTTTGGCATGGCCTGGGTTACTATTACACCAATATCGCCACCACTTTGTCTAAAATCAGTTTTAAATTTATCGATCCACAAAGGTTGAAAATCTTTTGTACGTTTACTTTCCCAAACGATGCTGCCGCATTCTTGACCAAGCTGATTCACCACCACCTGAATAAAATCTGCACCTTTTACCCCTTTGGCAACTTCTTGAATCTTATCTAGAGGGAAAGTATGCCTTAACATATCCTCTAAGGCCAATTCTTGAACCTCTCCCTGCATTTGCATACTGCCTTGCTCCGATTTGCGTTTCATCTCTTCTATCAATTTGCGTTGATCTTCCATCTGCTTTTCCATCTCTTTGATTTTAAGCTCGCTCTTCTGATCCGCTTCTTTGCCGAGTTTTTCTTTTAACTCTATCTCTTTTTCCAACAAGAGTTTTTTGGTTTCCAGTTCTGTCGACTCGGTCAAATCTTTTAAACGGTTTTGAAGCTCCATCTTGTCAACCTCCAATTGCCTCATGGCTTTTATTTTCGCCTCTTGCTCTTCATTGGTCTTCTTAAGCGACTGAAGCATGGCCTCATTTTCTTGAGTTATTTTTACTTTAAGTTGGTTCTCCAATTCCAACTTTTTATCAAAAAATTCTTTTTGTTGTTGTTCTAACCATTTGCTGCGCTCGCTTGCAATGGACTCCTCCTTTTGCTTCAGCACCTCATCTGCCTTGCGTTTTTCGGTAATATATTTTTCATTGAACTCCTTCCTTAACTTGGTATCAATCTCCTTTTCGATATCAGCAGTTAAAGCCGTTTCAATGTTAAATTCGTGCTTGCAATTAGGACAAGTAACTAAATTATCATGTTTCATAAATTGTTCTTACAAAACTAAGGAAAAGAAAAGGTAAAGCACAATACGAATTGCTAAAGATTTTAGTAATTAGATAAGCCTTTTATAAAGTCATTCTTCATTTAAGACCTCTTTGATTTTTTTGGCTGCATATCCCCTGCCTCCGCTTTAGCCAAGTGTTTGACAATATTTGCATACTAATTTCATAGAGCAAGCGCATTCTGCCGCGCCGTCTAAAAAAACAAGGCTGCACCTTAGTGCAGGATTTAATTTTTTTCAATCCCGTTGCGTTCCCAATTACTATTGGGATCTGCAACTGGGACTGCATAAATGTTCTAAAAACATTGAATAAACACTTGGGCTGCCGCTGCGGCAAGGTGCAGAGGGAGAGTGAGAGTGAGAGTGAATGTGAGAGTGGAGACAAATGAGTTTCAAACGACACAATTGGAATTTTAATCAAAAGTTTTTATACATTTGCATTTATAACAAAACATGAAAATCAATATTAAGCATACAATCTTTTTAGGGTTTGTATTATTGCTGTTTTCTTGCAAGAAAGAAAAACCTGAAGTTCAAATTATTGAAAAAGTTATTGATCCCACCAATCAATATTGGAAAGAATTTGAAGCTCTTGGGTATTATTCCAATTACATGATGGATGTTGTTCAATTTGAAAACAAACTCTTTTTTATTAGCCCCGATGATATGGTTGTATATGATAGTTCTGACCTCATAGCCTTACCTACTTGGACAATGAATAAAAACATCAAACCACCCATGAATCATGGAATGGCTATTTTCAACTGGAATGATTCAAATGGAATATTCGCATATTATGATTATGGGCCATTTAACAAATTTGGAGGATTGATTGTACAAGGCAATAAGTTTTCCAATTTCAAATCATTCATCCCCACAATTTACAACATTGAAGAGAGCATAAACGCTGTAAATGATTTATATGACAAAGGGTTTATGCTTTACTACAATAAAAAAGAAAGAGATACAAAAGACAGTATTTACATAAACATAGGTTTATTTAGTAAAAAACTAATTCAGTCAACTTATGATGTTGCAGATTACAAGTCAATTATAATTGCCATGCCTAGAAAACCATTCTCTGTCAATGGCGTCAAGGCATTCTTTGGTAAATATTATATTGCTACATCAGAGAGTATACTTCAAGTTGATACAGCAGCTCAATTATCACAAGTATTGACATTGAGCGCGGCCCCAGCAGATTTCCTTCAAACTATGTTTAAATTCAGAGACACCTTATATGCTGTTAGTAATTACTATATTTATAGTTCCTTCGATAAAGGCAATACGTGGGCAGTTGCTTATTCTAATTCCTCAATTGTATATAGATACAAATTCAAACAACTCGACAATGAACTTTTCGGATACAGTTTCAATGAGATTATAAAAGTAAATATAACATCAGAAGGATTTCAAATCACCAAATTAAACAACAAAGGAATTGGCAGCAGGCAAATAACCGGAATTGAAAAATATAAAGGCAAAATATATGTGACCACGCTTGCCGGGACCTATGTTAAACCTTATTCTGAGTTGTTTAAAAATTAGTTTTAGATTACTAAATAACCCTATCTAGCAATTTTACCTGAATTAAATAAAGAGTGAATGTGAGTGTGAAGACCCTTCTTCGCTATCACATTCGCTTTGGCTGCGGTGATTAAGAAAAGCTGCAAAGGACAAACAAAAAAGAGAGGGAGAATGTCCGCATTCGCTATGTTGAGATTACTAAATCTAAGAATCTTATTAAAATGCCTCGCCACTTCATTTATTTTGAACTAAGTGTAGAGTGAATGTGAGAGTGAAGACAAATAACAGGGAGAATGTCCGCATTCGCTTTGTTTAGATTTCTATATCTAAGAATCTTATTAATTAAAATGCCCCAACACTTCATTTATTTTGAACTAAGTATAGAGTGAATGTGAGAATGAATGTGAGAGTGAAGACAAAAATGAGAGTTAGAATGTCCGCATTCGCTCCCACTCTCACTCTCATTTTTGTGGCCCCATCAGGGATCGAACCTGAATTTAGGGTTTCGGAAACCCTCGTTCTATCCGTTGAACTATAGAGCCTTAGAGTCCACAAAAGTAATAACTTTTACGCGCTTATTTATGCTAAATTTACCTGCCAATATCATCTTCGCCGAGATGAAATTGTCATATTATAGTCATAAAACATTTTAAATGAAACGTTCATTATAAAACAAACGTCTATACACTAAATGCAATTCTTAGTTTAGTAATCTAAGATTCCATTTCATACGCTGATGCAAGAGAGCCATTGTGACTATTCACCATGGCTTTTTTGTTTTTTACTTTACTTAAACCATAAGTAACTATCTTTTAAGTTACAAGGATTCAGTCCGGTGCAAAAACCATATCGAACATTTCCAATTAAATTAAATTCATTTATGTTAGATTA
>JBIKPR010000055.1:0-19026 GCA_044357345.1 Bacteroidia bacterium | reverse complement strand
GTGAACTTGCAACGATGCAAATCAAATAAATGAAATATGGATTTTGAATCTGCCTTTTAGCTGTGTAATACCCAAGTATTGGGAATAATGCTATCCAAATTAGTTTATAGCCTTGTAGAAAACCGAAAGGAATGATTAGACTGGTTTTATAAACAAAAGATGGGACAACGATGTCCAATAGATGTTTTAATAGAGTTTGATTGTGGTTAAACTGATATGAGAGAACGTTTTTTTTAATGGGCTCTAAGGCCGATATGAATGGGAGGAAAGAAATAGCGAAAATCAGACTTGGTATAACCAAGAGTTTTAAACGGTTGATTATTGAGATCTTTCTGTCAAAGATTAAGAATAGCGGGTAAAAGACCATTATGTGTTTGGCGCAAAAGGAAAGACCTAGCAGAATAATTGCTGTGTTTATTTTTTGATTTTTTATTGCTTGTGCTGCATAGAATGCAAGGCAAATGGGAATTATGTCAAATTGAGAATGGTGGCCAACCAAAACAAGGCTAACCGGATTAAATAAAAGTAGGAATACGAAAAAGTTGCTCTTGTATATTTTTAATATGCCTAAGTATAGGAAGATTTCTGCTACAAATAAAGCAATAACAATATAAACATGAAAGGCCTTTTGGTTATAAGTTCCTATGTTTGCCAAAAGCTTTAAAAATGCCAAAAAATATGCCCAAATTGGACCATAGTTATACCGTTCTGTCCCCTCATAAATATTTTTTCCTTTTAGAACAATATCAGCTACGATTTCAAAAGATTCTAAATCATAATTATGTCCAAGTAAAGCTAAAGATATTCTCAATGCTAGGGCCAAAATGAATAGGAAGAACCAGTCTTTTTTGTTGATTTTTAGTTCTATAATTCTATTGCTTTTGTAATAGAGAGATAAAATTAGAGCTATGAAAGCAATAACATTAACATAGAATATTAAACAATTGATGTTTTGAGACCAAATCCCTTCTGCGTTTCCATAGTTGTAAGCAATGATTTTATTTGCTCCATTGAATAAAAGTATACCAACTATAGCATACAGATAAGAAAACCTGTGCTTAATTAATTTAAGAATGATAGAGTCAGAAATAAATGATATTTTATTAATTGCCATCGATTTGAGCTTGGCAATTTACACATAATTTCTTGTTCGCGCCCTCAATACTGCTCATTTTACCTTTTGCATCAACCATTAAACAGCTCGAAACTTGGCAATGGCTGAGTCCGAGGTTATGGCCTAATTCATGTAAAACAACATTTTTTAAGCGCGCGTAAAATCCTGGTAGTGTTTTTTCCTTCAATCTAAAGGTAGATGCTACACAAGCATTTCCTGGGCAATAGCCGAATCCAAAAACGCCCCAATCATTTGCTTTGTTAATTGAAACAGAAATGTCTTTTGAGCAGAGGCCCAAAACGATATTGTCACGGTTCTTTTTTTTTGAGTTCAGAAACCGAATGAGACTGTCAGCACGGTATCTGTTTCTTGGTTTGTAATAACTTGATCTTGGTAAAGAGCTTTTAGATAATTGGACAGTCTTTATTTTGTAAAATTTCTCAATATCAATAGTTAATTTATAAATAACAGAAGTATCAAAATCATCAAAATACACCATTTGGAGATTTGATGTACTTGAAGGTTTTTCGCTTGTTTGGCATGAATTTACAATCAGAAGAATATAAACCAGTCCAGGAAATCTCATGCTTGCAAATAGATGCAATAATTCGTGAAAGCCAACAATTAAATGTTGTATGCCTTCAGCATCATTCTCACAATTGTTTCTTTCTTGATGTTGTACTGCTCAAGAAATTGAGATTGGTTTGTAATATTTCTAACCAAAAGGGCTGACAAACCAACTGCATTGACTAAATCTAAAATCAATTCGGCAAAATTGTCATGTTCATTTTGAGATTTGTTTTTGTTTGTTTTTGACAGAATACCTTTTAGGAAATTTATTTCTAGCTTTTTGTATGGTGCATAGATTTCTTCAAAAGTATTGTTTAGGTCTAGAATATTTTCATTTGACAAACTGGTTAATTTGATCAAATTTGTGTAGACTTGTGTTCTATTCCAAAGATACTTCAATATTTTAGATTCATCGTCAGGCATATTTAAAATATCAGATTGTAGTTTATCTAATCCAATGGTTATTTGGTTGTTGACTACTTGAACGAAAAGCTCTTCTTTGTTTTTAAAGTAGTAATAAAGGGCTGCTTTATTAAACCCAATGGAGTCACCTATTTCATCTAAGGTAGTTTTGTTAAATCCAAATTTTATGAAACATTCAGTAGATTTTTCAAGTATTTCCTTTCTTCTGGAATCATTAGTTGATGGCCTTCCAGGTTTTCTTTTGTTGATTTTGTTTTCTGTTGGAGTTTCCATTTCGCTATTATTATCAAATTTTATGCCATTTATGTCTATTTATAAAGAAATTCTTAAAAAAAATATAAATAAAAATCAAATTGTTTATGGTTTTTATGTTTACTTTGCATCAGCATTAATTACTTAATTCAAGAAATGGGATGGTTTAATTTTTTCACACAAGAACTTGCAATCGACTTAGGAACTGCAAACACATTAATCATTCATAAAGATCAAGTAGTTGTGGACGAACCCTCAATTATTGCAATCGAACGCAGTACCGGAAAGGTTATTGCGATTGGCCATGAGGCCATGCAGATGTTTGGCAAAGAAAATGATAACATAAAGACTATTCGTCCTTTGAAGGATGGTGTTATCGCTGACTTTCAAGCTGCAGAGCACATGATTCGAGGTATGATCAAAAAGATCAACAAAAATGGTAAAACCTTTTCTCCTCAGTTAAGAATGGTCATTTGTATTCCCTCCGGAATTACTGAAGTCGAAAAACGTGCTGTCAAAGACAGTGCAGATAGGGCAGGGGGCAAAGAGGTATACATGATTCACGAGCCAATGGCAGCTGCTGTTGGAATTGGTATAGATGTAACAGAGCCGATGGGAAACATGGTGATTGATATTGGAGGAGGAACCAGCGAAATTGCTGTAATTGCATTGGGTGGTATTGTATGCGATCAATCAATTCGTGTTGCAGGGGATGAATTCAATATGGATATTTCTGAGTACATGAAGCGCCAACACAATCTTTTGTGTGGTGAAAGAACTTCTGAGAAAATTAAAATTAATGTAGGATCAGCGTTAACAGAATTGGACAATCCGCCTGAGGATTATGCGGTATATGGACGTGACTTAATGACGGGTATTCCAAAACAAGTTTTTGTTTCTTATTCTGAAATTGCTTTGGCATTAGACAAGTCAATTGTTAAATTGGAAGAGGCTATTTTAAAAGCTTTAGAGAATACACCTCCAGAGTTGGCTGCAGATATTTATCAGACAGGAATTTACCTTACTGGTGGTGGTGCCTTGCTGAGAGGACTTGATAAACGCCTTGCTGCTAAAACCAAATTACCCGTTCATATTGCAGAGGATCCACTTAGAGCAGTTGTAAGGGGTACTGGGATTGCGCTTAAAAATATTGGTAAATTTAAGTTTTTAATGAATTCTTGATAAATGAATTCGATATTCAAGTACCTTAAGAGCAAGCTGCATGTCTTGTTGTTTTTATTACTTGAAATCTTAAGTATCATTGCTATTATTAGGTTTAATACCTACCAAACAGCGTTCTATTACAGCAATACTAGAAAGTTAAGTTTATCACTTCACGAAACCAATAGCTCTATTTTCAATTATTTTGGTTTGTATACCAAAAACCAAGCCTTATACAATGAAAACATTGATTTAAGAAGAAAACTCAGGTCAAATTATGTTGTTGAATCTAAAAAGATTTTTGAGATTAACGACACTGTTTTTAAACAACGTTATAAATATTTTCCTGCGCAAGTTATCACTAACTCTACCAATAGACAGAATAATTTTATCACACTCAATAGAGGTAAAAGTTCTGGTATTGAAAAAGGAATGGGTGTATTTTGTCCTGAAGGGGTTGTAGGCACTATTGTTGAAGTTTCTGACAACTACTCTATTGCAGTTTCTGTTTTAAACACTGAAGGATTTAAAGTGGTTCCAAAGATAAAGGAGTTAAATGACACAAAGGGGACGGTGGTTTGGAATGGAAAGGATCCAAATTATCTTAAACTAGAAAACATCAATAAGTACGAAGCTTTGAAGGTAGGCTTTCACATTGTCACAAGCCCATATTCAAAGAACTTTCCTGAGAATGTTCCAATCGGAGTGATCGAGGGTTTAAAGTCAAGGACCACAGAAACCTTCTATGATATTAAGTTAAAATCTGCAGTAAATTTTGGTAAAATTCAAACTGTTTATATTGTCATCGACTTGTTTAAAGATGAAATTGAAACATTGGAAGCAGAATTAAATAAAAAGAATTTGAACGTAAAATGATTGTATCTATTTTAAAGTATTTGGGTTTGTTTTTATTAATTGTATTGGTGCAATTATTTATCTTGAATAATATCTTTATAGGCAGTTATTATGGGTTTTTGTTTCAACCGCAACTTATTGTCATGTTTGTGCTTCTCCTGCCTTCGTCTATGCAACATACTTGGTTGATTTTAATTTCATTTCTTGCTGGTTTCTTATTTGATGTGTTTTTTCAATCATGGGGTATTCATGCAGCTGCTAGCACTTTTATAGGTTATATTAGATACTATGCAACCCGCGATATTGAAAATGTGATTGGTGCCCGTGATGAGGACAACCAAATATGGACTTCTAAGAAAGGACAAGTTTGGAAATGGACCTATTTTATGACTTTTACAGCAATCTATCATTTTTTATTTTTACTTATTGAATCGCATGGACACAATTTCTTCACACGCTTGTTGCCTTCTTTAATATGCAGCACCTTGATTGCTTTCACTTTGATATTGTTGTTAGAGAATTTGATCTATAAACCAGCTAGAAATTAGGACATGGAAAAAAGCAATAGGCTATATGTTTTTATAGGGATATTGGTCCTTATAGGAGTGGTTTTTATTAGTAGGTTGTTTTATTTGCAGATTATTGACACTTCCAATTATTACAAGGCTCAGGCATACGGTTCAAATGAAATAACCATATACCCAGATAGGGGAACCATAGTAGACCGCTATGGGAAGTTGATGGTTTATAATGATGCTGTTTATGATTTGATGGTTGTGCCTCAAAAAGCTAAAGACTTTGACAAGGTGTCTCTTTGCCGGGAATTGATGATTGATACCAGCGAATTTAACAAAAGGTTGAAAAAGGCGGCAAAATACAACCCCAGAGAAGCTTCAGTAATTTTTAAAAATCTTCCATTTCATTTGTATACTCGATTACAAGAAATAATTTATCAGTATCCAGCATTTTATATAGAAACTAAAATTGACCGTCGTTATAATATTAACGGTGCGGCCCACTTATTGGGGTATATGGGTGAGGTAACTGAAAAGCAGTTGGCTCTAGATAAATATTACAAACCTGGAGACATTAAAGGTATAACTGGATTAGAAAAGTCATATGAAATATATTTAAGGGGTAAAAAGGGAAAGAAGGTTGTATTAGTGGATAAGTTTAGCAAGCAACAAGGAAGTTTTGCCGGCGGAAAATTCGACAGTTTGCCATCATCAGGTCAAAATATAATTTCTGCAATTGATTTAGATCTTCAAGTATTTGCAGAAAAGCTATTGGCAAATAAAATAGGTTCAATTGTCGCCATCGAACCCTCGACTGGAGAAGTATTGAGTATTGTTAACAGCCCCAATTACGATCCAAATTTATTGGTAGGTCAACGAAGAAATAAAAATTTTGCCTCTTTATTGTTAGATCCATCAAAGCCTCTATTTAATAGGGCATTGAAAGCGCCTTACCCACCGGGTTCAACATTTAAAACAGTTCAAGCTTTAATTGGCTTACAAGAGGGTGTATTAACACCAGATACTAAGTATCCCTGCCATGGCGGATACCATATGGGTTCGATAACTGTCGGATGCCATTCCCATGCTTCACCTTTGGATTTGAAAAATAGCATTACGAAAAGCTGTAATGCATATTATTGTTATGTTTATAGAAGTATTTTGGATAATCCAAGATATGGTTCAGTGCAAGTTGCTTACACAAAGTGGGCGAAGTATCTAAACAGTTTTGGAATTGGAATTAACACAGGTATTGATTTGCCTGAGGAGTCAAGTGGCATTGTAAAAAAACCATCTTGGTTTGAGCATGAGTTTGGTAAAAATTGGCGTTCATCAAATGTTGTGTCTATGTCAATTGGTCAAGGTCAAATTGGATTAACCCCTTTACAGATGGCAAATGTTGCAGCCATCATTGCAAATAGAGGGTATTACTATACTCCACATGTTGTGAGGTCTATAGGTGATCATCATTTTGTTCCTCCTAATTTTAAGAAACGCCATTATACAATGATTAATCCAATTTATTTTGATACAGTCATTGCTGGAATGGCAAATGTGTGTTCACCTGGCGGCACAGCAAGTAGAACAGGGATTGCAGGAATTACCATCTGTGGCAAAACAGGTACAGCACAAAATCCTCATGGTGAAGACCATTCTATTTTTATTGCTTTTGCTCCAAGGGATAATCCCAAAATTGCAATTTGTGTGATCGTTGAGAATGGTGGGTTTGGCGCAGACTACGCAGCTCCAATAGCCAATCTAATGATAGAGCGGTATTTGGCTAAAGATAGAAGTTTGCCTATTCAAAAACCGGAAATGTTAAGCAGGATGATTAAAGCAAATTTAACCGGAAAACCCAGCGCATTGATAGATTCTACTTTGTTGGTTAAGCCTAAATAACAGATGGAAGAAAAACTACATATCGATTGGTTAAGTGTTATTTTGTATATCCTTATAGTTTTATTTGGAGCAATAAATATTTATTCAGCCAATAGTGGTGTTGAAGAAGTTTTGAAACTCGATTTTTCCAAAGAATATGGCAAACAGATTTTGTTTATTGGAATAAGTGCGCTTATTGTTTTTTTAATATTGCTGACGGATTATAAGTTCTTTAATTTTTCTGCTTACGGAATATATATAATTGTAATTGGCCTCTTGTTGGTTTTGTTGGCTACAGGGTCATTTAACAAGGGTGCACAGGCATGGTTTAAGATAGGTTCTTTTAAATTGCAACCAAGTGAATTTGCTAAGTATGCAACTGCTCTGGCACTCTCAAAATATTTGGGTGGTTTTGATATTAAATTTGAAGGTAGAAGGAATATATTAATCAGTTTTGGAATTATTTTATTCCCAATGCTATTAACCTTATTACAGAATGATACAGGTTCGGCCCTGGTATTTGGCTGTTTCATATTGGTCTTGTTTAGAGAAGGCCTTTCTGGATGGTGGCTAATTCTGGGGGTTTATTTGGTGACTGTATTTGTAATCACCATACTATTGCCGTCTATACAGATTATAATTACATTGTTGGTGATTTGTGTTGTGTTTGTGTATTTTAATCGTATAAAAAGACAATTGGTGTTTTTGGCTGTATCTGTATTCTTGGTATCTTCTTTTTATATTTTGAGTGTCGACTTTGTTTTTGCTAAAATTTTAAAACCACATCAACAACAAAGAATATTGGTGACATTAAATCAAGATGTCGATGAGTATTATGCTAAAAAATCTAAAGGATTTAGCATTTTCAAGTTTGAAAAATCAAAAGAGAAAGATAAGTCAGAATCAAAAAGAGATTACAGTTATAATGTCAGGCAATCTAAGATTAGTATTGGAGCTGGACGCTGGCTTGGGAATGGATTTAACAATGGAACACAGACTAAGGCTAAATTGGTGCCAGAGCAACACACAGACTTTATTTTTTGCACCGTTGGAGAAGAATATGGCTTTGTGGGATCAACTTTGTTTATTTTAATATATTTGTTGCTGGTAGGAAGAATCTATTATTTAGCAGAACGCCAAAAAAATGTATTTAGCAGGGTGTTTGGATACAGCACCGCTTCTATCTTGTTCTTTCACTTTTTCGTTAATATAGGCATGGCCTTAGGTGTTTTGCCAGTAATTGGTATACCTCTGCCTTTCATGAGCTACGGAGGCTCATCACTAATCAGTTTCAGCATGTTATTGTTTACGTTTTTAAAACTAGATGCAAACAGGATTAATGAAATTTCAAGACTAAACTAAATGATTAACATCATTTGCTTTTGTAATATCGAAGGTCTTTCCGTTAAATTTTAATTCATACAAACAAAGATTGCTATGGTCCCAATTCTCCATTTCTTTTAGTGGGGTGTCAGTTAGTAAGCAAAGGAAGCTTCTTATTGCTCTTCCATGCATGCAGATTAAAATTTTATCTTCATCTGCAGGTTTATTCATTACTATTTCTAATCCTTTAGTTTGCCTTTGGTACATTTCTATTGGTGTTTCTCCACCTTCAACGGATTGGTTTAATAATCCGCTTTTCCAGTTGCTAATGGTTTCGTGGTAAAGTTTAATGGTTTCTTGATTTTGGATTTTACCCTCCATTATCCCCCAATTTATCTCGTTTAGTTCATCAAGTGGAGTATGTGGGATACCTGCTTCAATGAAATTTCCTACACTTTGGATTGCCCTTTTAAGCGTTGATGTATAAATATGTTTGTAAGGTGTATTTTGATAGAAATTGTAATATTTAATTGCCTGAATTTTTCCGTTATCGTTTAAATCACTATCAATGCCACTGCCTTGAATGATGTTTTTAAGGTTAAAATCTGTTTGACCATGTCGAATCAAATGAATCGTTTTTCCTATCTTCGCGTCTTTATCGTTAATTATGAAATCCATTTTTTATGATCCTGCAAATATAGAGCTTGATTCGCTTAATGACTATTGCAAAAACACAATGGTAGATTTTTTGGGTATCGAATTTATTGAATTGGGTATTGATTTCTTGAAAGCTAAAATGCCAGTGAATGAGAGAACCGTTCAGCCTTTGAGGATGTTAAATGGAGGGGCCAGTTTGGCAATGTCAGAATGTGTTGGAAGTATGGCTGCCAATTTGGTTTTTGACCGCAGTAAATTGGTGGCTTTAGGTTTGGATTTAAATGGTAACCACATGCGACCTGTTACCGAAGGTAGTTGGGTGTATGCAATTGCAAAGCCTTTACACATTGGAAATACCACCCAAGTTTGGGAGATTAAGATTGAAAATGAAGAAGGTAAATTGGTTCATATAAGTCGCTTAACTATGGCAGTTGTCGCTCGTTAATGGCAACTAAATCATTGAGAAATATTGTTGTATTTAGGCTCCCTAATCAAGAGCAATTAAAAGTGTTTCGTTCTGGGGAAGGAAATTCTAAGTTTGTCTTTTCTCCGTTTTTAAAGGCATCTAAGCAAATTGTAATGCTCGGAGAGCTTAAGGAAATAAGTGAAGCGGAATTAAGTCCTATTTTACATGCACTTGAATTGAAAATTTCCTCTGATAGTAAGTCTAGCAATGAGGAAGATTACAAGGCTTTAGTAAGTTTGGCAAAAAACAGAATACTATCTGGGCGTTTAGATAAAGTCGTATTGGCTGGGAAGAAATGGGTTTTATGTGGAATTGATGTTTTAAGGCTTTATAAAGAGCTTCTAGTGAAGAATTCTAATGCTTTTGTATATGTTTCTTGTATAGACGGCGATATAATGATTGGAGCCAGTCCTGAGCTTTTATTAGAAAGGGATGCAGAACAGCTTCAAACAGTAGCTCTTGGGGGTACTGAAACTAGAGGAATTTATACAGAAAAAGAGAAGAAAGAACATCAACACATACAATTATATATAGAGTCGGTTTTAGAAAGGAATGCGTATAATTTCGTTAAGCATGAAACCAGTTCAATTAAGGCTTCTTATGTTGCACATTTGAAAACACCTTATACGATTGAATCAAAGAATTTGGAAAACGATTTAAATTTAATAACACAATTGCATCCAACATCTGCAATTTGCGGCTTACCATATCAAGAGGCTTTGGATTTTATCAAAGATAATGAGGGGTTCGACAGAAATTTTTATGCAGGATATTTGGGTGCGGTTGAAGAAAATAACAATTTTAAATTCTTTGTGAATTTGCGTTGCGCTGAATTGTATCTAGACGGAGCGATGCTTTATGCAGGAGCAGGAATTAATGAGTGGTCATCCCCAGAAGATGAATGGGCAGAAATAAACAATAAGATGCAGACTATTGCTCAATGCTTGAAATAATTTACCTTTGCAAAAAGAATTTTTATTTTGCTCAAGTTACTATTTAATATCTTCCTAATATATGCTGTTTGGCAATTCGTGAAAATGTTTTTTGTGGTTAATAAAGCTCAAAAACACTTCAATGATAGAATTAATGATTTAGACAGCCGCGTCGAGAAAAAAGAGAAAAGTTTTGAGAAGCAAAAGGGCAAGGACTCTGAAGGCGAGTATATAGATTACGAAGAAATCAAATAATAGTCTAAATTTAAAAGGCGTCTTGATCGATGACGATTGGATCCTTCATAACTTTAGCTAATTCTTTAACAATCTCTTTAACTATACGGTCAACTGCCAATAAATACTGGTCAGTTCCTTTATAACCACGAGAATTGTTTGCGTAAAACTCTACATATGTTTTAATTTGTTTTTCTGATCCCTTTTCAACGGTATTATGTACAAAATTTGTGAATTTGTACTTGTATTTATCCTCTTTAACACGGATTTCTATTTTGAAAGTGAGGGTTCCGGCTGGTGTATTTGAAAAACTATTGTATTTAATGTAAATCGGAATGGTTGGTCTAATAATAATTCTGCCATTCTCACCATCGGGTTTGAAATCTTCAATTAGCATTTCTTTTGGAAACAAAAGAGGTTTGCCAGTTTGGGCTCGATAGTCTTTAATGTACCTTTTCATTAAAAAGAGTTTGGCGCGTAAATACAATGAATCGATTGTGCCGCCATCGTAGACATCGTTTGGCATTGGTGTAAATGGAACAATGCCCATATAGGTTACCAAGTCTGTAATGGTGTCAATTGGCGCCTTGAAACGCACATATTTTTTATATGTCGGTGCTTGCATTTCATTGTTGCTTTCTGACATTGTTGTTTGTCCGCTGAAAGAAGAATCTGTAAAACTAGTTGAATCATAGTTGTAACTAGATCCAAAAGGGTCACTTTCAGTTTGGGCCATTGCACTTAAAAAAGCACACGTGAAAATCAATAATAATAACCTTTTCATTTGTTCTGTAACGATAAATTAGATTTCTTATTACAAATAAGATACCATTTTTTTTATGAAGGGCAAATGTAGTAAAACCAATGATTATTTTTAAATGTTTTTATAGACAAGCATTATCTTTGTCAATTCTAGTTTAAATGAAGAAATTATTCAGCTTGCCACTAATCACCGCGATTTTATTTTTTGTTTCTTGTACACACAAAGAAATTAAGGAAATGCCTCCGTTAAAAGTATCTAACCATTCGTTTTCAAATTACGACTCTGTCAAATTAAACCATCTGTATTTGGACTTAAATGTTGATTTCGATAAAAAAGTTTTACAAGGGAAGGTTGTTTTGGATATTGACAATTCGATGGGTTCTCAATTTTTGATTTTGGACACTAAAGAATTGCTTATTGAAAAAGTACAATTAGAGGATTCGTGCAATACCCCATGGAGTCTAGGGAAAGAAGAAAAATATGTCGGTCAGGCATTGGTTATAGAAATTAAAAGAAGTACCCAAAAAGTGGCAGTTTATTATCACACAAGTCCAGATGCAGAAGCTTTAATGTGGTTAAGTCCTGAGCAAACATCAGGCAAAAGGAATCCATTTTTATTTACCCAAAGTCAAGCAATTTTAGCCAGGACTTGGCTGCCGTGTATGGATGCCCCAGCGGTAAGGTTTACCTATAATGCGAAAATTACCTGTGATTCAAAATATTTGGCTTTGATGAGCGCGAGTAATCCAACCCACAAAAACAAAGATGGGGTTTATACATTTGCAATGGATAAACCAATTCCAAGTTATCTGATGGCTTTGGCGGTTGGAGATATTGAATTTAAATCACTAGGCGAAAATTGTGGAGTCTATGCCGAGCCAGACATGTTAAGCAAGTCGGCAAATGAATTCACATCTTTGCCATTTATGATTAAAAGTGCAAGTGAATTGTATGGCGCATATGCTTGGGGCCGCTATGATATATTGGTTTTACCTCCTAGTTTCCCTTTCGGAGGGATGGAAAATCCAAGATTGACATTTGCAACTCCAACCATAATAGCAGGAGATAAAAGTTTGGTCTCTTTGATTGCCCATGAATTGGCGCATAGTTGGAGTGGAAATTTGCTTACGAATCAGACATGGGATGACTTCTGGTTAAATGAAGGCTTTACTGTTTATTTTGAAGAGCGTATTATGGAGAAAATTAATGGAAAAGACTATGCCGATATGTTGTCAACTATAAGTCTAGGGGAATTGAAAATGACACTTAAGGATTTAATGTCTAATGCGCCTGGAGACACCAAATTAAAACTAAATCTGAGGGGGCGGAATCCCGACGATGGTGTAAGTGATATTGCATATATTAAAGGATGCATGTTTTTAAAGTTGATAGAATCAAAAGTAGGTCGTCAAAAATGGGATAAATTTTTAAATCAATATTTTAATGCTTACAAATGGAAGACTGTTAATACAGAAGAGTTTTTAAGCTACTTACAAGACAATTTGCTGTCTGCGAATCCGAATGTTAAGATTAATTTGAAAGAATGGGTATATGATGTAGGACTTCCAAGTGATTGTCCAAATATTCAAAGTCGAAATTTAGTTAAAGTTGAGTTGTCGGCTAAAAAAGTTAACGAAACAAAAAGTTTAAAAGGTCTTGATACAATCGGATATACCACACACCATTGGTTGCATTTTTTCAGAAATCTAGAAGCAGATTCCATTCAAGATATAATGGAGCAAATGGATACAATCTACCATTTGTCAGAAAGTACAAATAGTGAAATTCAATGCGATTGGTACTTGTTGTGTATTGAAAATAATTATGCAAAGGCAAACCCTTATATAGAGAGGTATCTTTTAACCGTTGGTAGAAGAAAGTTTTTAAAGCCATTGTATGAAGCGTTTTCAAAAACGCCAGAAGGATTAATCATGGGACGTGAAATATTTAAGAAGGCGGAAAATTCTTACCATGCAGTTTCTAGGAATACAATTCAAGAAATACTTCAAATAGTTTCAGAAGTAGAATAAGAAATTCTTATTTGTTTACGTTTTAATTTTATGAAACTTAAAATTGTTATATTGTTTTTTCTATTTTTAAGTTTTAGTCTTCAGGCTCAATACACGGAGAATGTAAAATTAAAATCACTATATGATAAAGCGCTTTATGCAGAGTGTATAGAAAAGTCGAGTGACCTGTTGATGGATAATAATGATGAATTATATCCATATTTCTGGCAGTTAAAATCTTATTTGGCTATTCATTTTACAAAGTTTCACGAGAAACAGAAAACGGCATTAGACAAAGCATTGAATATTTCCGTGAAGATTCGTAAAAAAGATAAGAAATTATATTTTCAAACGAAGTATCCAGAAGTTTTTGAAACTTTAGAAACAGAGTGTTTAAAATCAGCAGAATCCCTCTGTGTTGAACAGTTTGAAAAGTCTGATAAGATTTATCAAAAGCTTATCGAAATAGACTATAAAGCCAAATTAGAATTTGCGAGGTTTATATGTTGGGAATCTAATCAACAAACAGAATCGATTTTAATTTTGGAGCAATTGGTCAATCGGAATTACAATGATTTCAAACTAAAGGGAGATGTTTCTTTAAATAACGAAAAGTACCATGTTGAATTGTTGAATCGGTATTTGAATCGGGGAATTTCTTGGAAAATGATTCATCTGATAAGGAGGACAAGAGAAATATATCCAAATTCTGAATTGATTCATGTGGCAGTGTTGCAGGGATACAGTGCCTATGTTGGGCAATACAATTTTGAGTCTGATTTGAGTGTGCTGATGGCGTTTAAGAACAGTTTAAAATCTATTGATAGTATTTTCCCCGGGTCGAATCATATAAGCTTGCATCATAGAATTGATTTTTTAATTGCAAACAGGTATTTGTATTTATCAGTTGATGAGAAATCGGTTGATGCATATAAATTCTTGAAAGCCTATATCAATACTGCACCAATAGAGACTAGGTTAGACACCTGCAAGAACTTTTTTTTAAATTATTTGATTAGAAACAAAAATAAAGCAGATTTAAATTATAAAAAAGTTTTTACCTACTGGACAGATTTAAGTAAATTTTACCAAAAGTTGAGTTATTTAGAAGCAATAAAGTTCAATGAATCTTATTTGCAAAAGGAGAAAGAGCTCCGTTTGGCGGTATTATATATTAATTATTGTTTAGGTGCATTTCCTCAAGATAAGTTGGCCTTAACTCAGCTTAAAAAGAATTTGGATGCATTGTTAATTGCTAGTATTAAAAGTGGTGAATCTAAACAGGAATTGTCGGAAATCATAGAAGTTAGTGACAATACTCAAGTGAAAAACTTACAATTAGAAGAAGATTTGAAATTGATGAATTTGATGCTGGGGCGAAAACAATTTTCATTGTTGTCTCGATTCTTAAAAAAGGATTTATTGCTTTATCCTCAGCATCCTAGGCTCTTGGCAATAAAAAAACAATTGATTATTAATGATTACAAAAAGCAAACCGAACGCTATATAAATATTGATGAAAATTTGTATTTCTCGCAAGTCCCAAATGCGGGTAGATGTATTCCTGGTATGTTAAATGATTTGGGGAATTTATCCGTATTGACACAAATTAATTACGTTAGGAGATTGGCTGGGATATATGATTCTTGCATCATTGACCCGAGTTTTGCAGCAGTATGTCAACAAGCCGCTTTGATGATGGAATCAAACGATGCTTTAGACCATCATCCAAACCACAATTGGAAGTGTTATAAACGCGAAGCGGCGCTTGAGGCAGGTAATAGTAATTTGTCTTTGGGTTATGGTTTTAATCGCGCTCTAATGGGGCAAATGACAGATAATGGTGCAGGTAATTGGGCTTGTGGCCACAGACGTTGGATATTGAATCCTTACAACGATATATTTGGCTTTGGAAGTACCTTGAATGCAATGTGTTTAAAGGTTTTTTCGACCGAAAATTCAGGAAGAGTAAACCACCGTAATGAATTTAATGATAGTCAATTTGTAGCGTGGCCTTCTGCGGATTATTTTCCAATAGCAATAGCACCCAATCGTTGGAGTTTTTCTTTAGATGGGGCGAATTTTAAGCAAGTTTCTATAAGCGTGATTAGCAATGGCGTTCCCTTAAAAGTAAAGTTAGAAAAGCAAATGGAAGGCTATGCTTTAAATACAGTTGTGTGGACACTCGATAAATCACCAATTAAAGACCAGGTCTATGTTGTTAAAATAAACAATGTTTATAGCAAGAACAATGAAATTAAGTCATACACTTACAAGATTGTTTTTTTAGAAATAAAATAATTATTTTAATTCTAAGAGAGCCACTGATTCGACGTGGTGTGTATGCGGAAACATATCTACAGTTTGGATTTTTATCACATTGAATTTTTCTGAAAGTATTGCAATATCTCTTGCTTGGGTTGCGGTGTTGCAACTGACATAAACGATTCTTTTGGGTTCTAATTCTAAAAGTTTTTCTACCACACCAGGATGCATGCCGTCTCTTGGTGGGTCAGTAATAACGACATCGGGTTTGCCATGTTTGGCAATTAAATCATCGTTAAGAACCAAACGCATATCGCCTGCATAGAATGCTGTGTTGTCGATTTTGTTTAGAATTGCATTTTCTTTAGCATCTACAATAGCTGCCTCAACGTATTCTATACCGATAACTTGTTTTGCTTTCTTGGCTACAAATTGAGCAATTGTGCCAGTTCCTGTATAAAGGTCATATACATTTTCTGTGCCGCTTAATGAAGCAAATTCACGTGTTATTTTGTAAAGTTCTAGAGCTTGTTTTGCGTTTGTTTGGAAGAAAGATTGAGGTCTGATTTTAAAGATCAAATCTTCCATTTTTTCGCTTAGGTATCCGTTGCCTTTATGCGTTTGAACATTCAAATCGCTCCAAGTGTCATTCTTTTTTGTGTTAATGACATAACACCATTCTTCAATTTCAGATAGCAAAGGAATGAGTTTGTCAAACATTGTTGTAACCAAATTAGGTTTGTCTTCACCAACAACAAGCACTACCATCCATTTTCCATCGCTGTTGCATCTCATCATTAAGTTTCTTAAGAAACCATCTTGCTGCCTAATGTCGAAAAAGCTTAAATCATTTTCTATTGCGTATTGTTTGAAGGTATCCTTAATCTTATTGGCATACTCAGGTGCTAGATAACAAGCATTTAAGTCAAGTACTTTATCAAACATGCCGGGAATATGAAATCCTAAGGCAGGAATTCTGCCTGGATTGGCTTTGTCAAAATGCTCTTCCCATGCTTTATTGCTAAAAGTGAATTCCAATTTATTGCGGTAATGAAAAACATCTTTACTGCCTAAAATTGGGAGGTACTCTCCAACTTCCACTTTTGCAATTCTTTGCATATCATCTTTGGCTTGGGTTTCTTTAAATCCCAATTGCGCAGAATATGAAACGTGTTGCCATTTGCAACCACCACAAATCCCAAAATGCGAACAAATTGGTTCAGTTCTTAAATTTGATGCAACATGAAGCTTTTGAATCTTACCTTCCGCATAAGATTTTTTTTGTTTTTGAACCATCACATCTGCTACATCACCTGGAGCAGAAAAGGGGATAAATATTACTTTCCCATCGTGTCTTGCTATTGATTTTCCCTCTGCTGCGGCAGTTTCAATTTCAAGGTTTTCGATTAAATACGGTTTTTGAGTTCTTTTTGACAAATTGGGAAAGCTTATTCTTGAATGTATTTGTTCATGACACCATTGAAAGTAGTGGTATCTAAGTATCCAGTGTAAGGTGCAATGCTTGAATTGTCTGTAATGGTTTTCCAAACATAAGTCATTGGATAACCAGGAACTCTACCACCTTTATTTAAATAGCCCACCAATTGATCGGAACTCATGGTCTCACCATTAACAAGATGTTTTGCATTTACTTCTGGATTGAACTTTACAGCAACGAAATTTTTATTCATTTTTTTAATGATAGCTGAATTTCCATAGGTTTGTTGGTCCATCACCTTGCACCAATAACACCAATCGGTATAGACATCAACAACAATCATTTTATTTTCTTTTTTTGCTTTTGCAAAACCTTCTGTCATGCTGTACCAAATTATTTTGTTTTTAGCAATTTGAGCGTTTGATGTTGCCGGTTTTTTTACGGCTTTCTTTTTAGGGCTAGACTGGGTTATAAATGCTGCGCTAGCAAAAGCGATTATTAATAAAGCGATGAAGCTTAATCCTGTTATATGATGTTTCATGATAATAAATACTAAATCACACAAATGTAATCAAAAATAAAGCCAAAAAAAACCGTGTCAAAAATTTGTTATTTTTTGTCATGCTGTATCATATAATCTTAGTACAAATCGTTATTTTTGTCTGAATAGAAATCTGGCTGTTGAGTAATTCAAGTAGAAACATATTAGAAGCTAAGTTAGATGAGTACATACGCAAGTATTATCTCAATCAGTCATTGCGTGGACTGCTCATAGGAATGGCTTTGGTTTTACTCTATCTTTTATTGGCCTTGTTGTTAGAGTTTTTTGGTCATTTCGGAACAACAGTCCGAATGCTAATGTTCTTCGTTTTTGTAAGTCTAAGTTTGTTGGTTTTTGCTTTAGCTTTTGTTTTCCCAATCTTAAGGAGGTTTAAAGTTCTAAAGTCAATTACTCGAAAAGATGCATCTTCGATGATTGGAACTTTTTTTCCTGAAATTAAAGACAAGCTTTTAAATACTTTGCAACTACAGGATCAAAGTGAACAAGTGAACAATGAATTATTGTTGGCGAGTATTCAACAAAGAATAGAGAATTTAAAACCATTCGCTTTTTCTTCTGCCATAAGTTTGGCTAATTCCGCTAAAAAATATGGCCGATATACTTTGATTCCTGTTTTGATTTTTGTGTTTATTTTGATTTTTCAAAGCAGCATGATTACCAAGCCGGCCAAACGAATTATTGGTTTTAACCAACAATTTGCAAAGGAGGCGCCTTTTGAATTTATCCTTAAAAATAAAAGTTTAAATCTGCTAAGAAATTCTGATTGTGAACTTGTGGTAGAATTAAAGGGCAAACAAATTCCTGCCGTGTTGTATGTGAATATTGATGGCCATTTAATTAAAATGGAGCAAATGACTAAAACTTTGTTTTCTCATACTTTGTATAATCTTAGTTCCTCTCATCTTGTTGTTTTTACAGATGGAGATTATGAATCTATACAATACAATTTGAATGTTTTACCAAAGCCAAATTTGAATTCATTTGAAGTAAAATTAAATTATCCTTCATACATCAACAAAAAGAATGAAGTTATAAAAAATATTGGTGATTTTACTGTTCCAGAGGGGACAAAATTAGAATGGATATTTGAGGCTGTTGATGCAGATTTAATTAATTTTAATATCAATGGGAAGGATTTTCAACTAGAGCCCAATGGTAGACTTTTTTCATTTAATTATTCAGCCCATAAAAACAGCAATTATAATATAGTACTTCAGAATAAATTTATTCAAGACCACGATACTATAAAATATTCACTGCAGGTCGTTCCTGATAGGTATCCAGGCATAGTTGCTGAGCAGACCATTGATTCTATCAATCCCTTTAAATATTATTTTTATGGGAAATTGGATGATGATTACGGGATCAGTAAATTGCAATTTGTATACAAAGGTGAAGGTGGAATTTTGAAGTATTTGCCTGTAAATGTGGGCAAAAGTACGGATGAGATTTTTTATTACATGATTGATTTAACTCAATTCAAAGGATCGGAATCTTCTTCTTTTGAATATTATTTTGAAGTATGGGATAATGATGCTGTTAATGGAAGGAAATCAAGCAAGAGTCAATTGTTTAAAGTGCAGACTCCAAGCGAGAAAGAGTTAAGGGC
>JBIKPR010000054.1:0-19222 GCA_044357345.1 Bacteroidia bacterium | reverse complement strand
AGTACGACCACAAATAAAAACATTGTTCATCGTATCAACATCAATACCTTCTACCCATTCATCTTTATTACCACCATAATAGGTCGCCCATTGCCTTTTACCATTCTGATTAAATTTTACTAAAAAACCGTCTTGAGAATTAGGCTTTATAGCATTTTGAAAACCCTTATATGAAATTTGATTAGCTGAACGAGAGGAACCACATAGATAAATGTCGCCACTACTATTTACCTTGCAGTAGCCTCCAACTTCTGGATTATTGCCGCCGTAATAAGTAGACCAAATCCTATTTCCATTTGAATTAAACTTTACTAAAAAAACGTCATAAGTATTGCCACCAAAAGTATCCTGATGACCTTTATAAGATATTCCATTCGATGAACTAGTAAATCCCGAAGCGAATACATTTCCATACAAATCAATGTCAGTCGATAAAAAAAAGTCGCTATTTCCCAGACCTCCATAATATGTCGACCATAGCCTAGTGCAAGTTGAACTAAACTTAGTTAAAAAGGCTTCAGTCTGACCACCTCCGAAAGTATTCTGATAACCGCCAGAGGCTATCCCATTTGTTGACTCAGTATAACCTGCAATATAAAAGTTGCCATTTTGATCGACACTTATTGACGTTCCTACATCTCCAGCTGCACCCCCATAATAACTTGCAAATACCAAATATGGATCTATAATTAAGGTTGAACTAGAGTCATAATCACCAATTGAAAAACTAATAGTTCCATTCTCTAACTCATATTTAGATTTAATAATATCCTCATTTTGAAAGCTCACTGGGGCGTTTTCTTTAACAGAACCTAATTTGGTGGTTATGATCAAATTCCCCAAATCATCCAATACAATTTGATCATAATTTGTGTATTTTAACTTTATTTGACCCAATTTGGCCCAAGGCTTGACAATGAAATCATATTTGACTTCTTCATTAACAACATAAACAACCCAATCAATCCCATCATATACTTCTTGAAAAATAACTTTGTCATAACTTTTCACATTAAATACATGATGGTTGTAAAAATTATCAAACACTGAAGTATCACCGACTTTAATAATATGCGGATTTTTGTTTGAATTTTGCAGTCTCATGTCCACTCTATAGGTTTCCAATTGGCAATTTTCAAGCTGCTCAATTACTGATGCATTTGAAGTTTCATTTTGGATTTTTGTATCATTTAATTTTGTTAATTTTTTGAACTGATAGGATATTCCATCATCAAAAACATAGATATCAATCCCATTTAGTCTAATTGAAAATTTTACATCATTGTTGGGTGTACCATCTATTAAGTTAACAATTTGACCTTTGTTTTCGGCGAGACGAGCTGATAACAATTGTCCTTTATTAAAACTATTGACTCCCTCATTTTTAATATCTTTAGTATTAATAGCAGATTCACTAGACTTAGCATCAACACTTATAATACATAGCATGAAGAATAAACTTAAAATTTTCATCTATGCAAATTTAACACAATTTGAAAATTAATTAATACTTAGGAGAAAAGCATACTAAATCAAATACTGTATATAAACTATGAGTATCGCCTAACAAAACCCTAAAATACAACAGCTTAAAACAAAATGATACTTTATAAAACAAGCCTAAATTGATTAAATCACAAGCATTAGTTGTAATTTACATATTCATACTTGTAGATCAGTATCAATAATTCATATTATGTTATCTACCATAGACTTTAATGATGCAAATGTTTTAGATTATATAAATTTTCAACAATCTAGATTAAGATAAAATCCAAAATCCGCCCCCTTTACCGCCCCCTTTAAACAAAAAACCCTTACAAAGTGTTGACTTGTAAGGGTTTACTCAATTATTGGCGGTGTGGACGGGACTCGAACCCGCGACCCCTGCCGTGACAGGGCAGTATTCTAACCAGCTGAACTACCACACCGTTCTGGTTTTGAGGAGTGCAAAGATAAAAGAATTAATATAAAAACAAAAAAATTATACTAAAATCTTTTCAGATTCTAAATCAAGGTTTTTGTCTAAGACTTTTGCAGTCCTTTTTAACTTGGTTACCAAGTCGTTAAATTGATCAAAATACAATGATTGATCGCCATCTGACAAGGCTTCCTCAGGTTGATTGTGCACTTCAACCATCACCCCGTCAGCACCTGCTAAAACAGCTGCCATTGACATAGGAACCACTATTTCTCTTAATCCGGTTCCTTGGCTTGGGTCAACTATTACCGGCAAATGGCTCACTGATTTCAAAAGTGGCACGATCCCTAGGTCTAGAGTGTTTCTAGTTGCATTCTCAAAAGTTCTAATGCCTCGCTCGCAAAGCATTACTTTATCATTGCCACCGGATAATATATATTCAGCAGCAAGCAGCCATTCTTCCATGGTGCTGCTCATGCCCCTTTTTAACATAACCGGCTTGTCTATCTTGCTTAAAGCACGCAGCAATTGATAATTCTGCATGTTCCTAGTTCCAACTTGTAAGATGTCCGCGTATTGATAAACCTCATCCACTAAATTTGTATCCATTACCTCTGTGATAACAGACATACCATATTTATCAGCGGCATTGCGCATCAATATTAAACCATCTTTCTTAAGGCCTTGAAATGAATATGGAGAGGTTCTTGGCTTGTAGGCACCACCTCTTAAAATCTTAACATTTTGCTTATTTAAAAATTCACAAATGGTAAAAATTTGATCTTCATTTTCTACTGCGCATGGTCCGGCTATCAATGAAATATTACCACCTCCAATAGAAGTGTTTTTAAGCTTGATAATGGTGTCTTCCTTTTTCCATTCTCTAGAAACCAACTGATAAGGTTTTCTCTTGTTCTCCATGATTATAATTTAACAATTATAGGTCTTTATAGTTCAGTATATACCAACTTGAATTCTATACCCGGAATCAATTGGCGTTTTCGCGTATCTAGAACAATCCTTGTAGGTGCTATTGGATTATCACTAGGAGCGACAATAAATAAGCCATTGTTGCTATTTTTACCATTTAATTGATAGTCGGTAAAAATACTTTGTATATGTCTTGTAATATTAAATCGGTATTCGTTGGTAATTGAATTGTACTTGCCTCCATAAAAAGGCTCAATCAAATCGATGATACCAGCATTCAGATTTGTTGTTGGATCAGGATGTAACAGCAACAAACGGCTTGGAAGTGTGAAAAAATTATTAAAAGAACCCGCTAAAGGTCTTATAATAATTTCTGCTTTACCAATTGAAATCTTCTTGCTACGGTTCTTTATAATACTAAACAAATTGGGAAACTGAATCTTGGTTTTTGCACCAGTCATCGCCTGAACATATGTCGTACTAAAATTGGCTGTGTCAGAAGCGGCCTTTTGATTTTTGATTGAATTGCCTTGTCCGCTTACTTTGTATTGAGTAAATCGTTTTGCATTGTCTATTACCGTAAAATCGCTTTGTAGACTATCATTGTAATAAATGCGAATCTTAGAAAAAGAGCCTTTCATATTAACCGCTGTAATGACACCACTTCCTATACTTGGCGTTTGATCTGGCACTATTGCAAGACCCTTAAAATACTGAAGGAAATTATCGGATGAACTTAAGTCTGCAGACCCAGCATTGAAAAGCTTTTGAGCCATTGCCGTTGAAAGTTTCACGGAAATACCAGGAGAAACCTTTACACGCTTACCCAATTCCGTAATTTGCATACTATCTGTCAACTTAACCTTTCCAGTAAATGAACCAATAGGTGTAGGATTATAGGTGTAGGTCTGATTAGAATGTGAAATACTAGAATTCATAGATTCTGACAATTCATAAACCTTGAAAGACAAATTACTATTCAAATCTCCATAATAAGACGTACTTGATGTGTACTGAATAAATAAGACAACAGAATCTAAAGTCTGAGTTGAAATTACCTTGTCAACCTGAGGCAATTTAAATTGAAAAAAAGAAGAAGCTTCATATCGTCCGAATTCAGCATCGTTGATCACACCAATGAGGTTATGACTCAAGCTATCTGTTTTTAATGAATCCTCTCTAACAGTTGATGTCAACATTTTAAGAGAATCAACAAAAGAATAACCATCAAAGCCTACTGTGCCTTCATTGGCAAGAAACAAATTGTCACTTTGTTTTTTACAAGAAGTAAAAACAACAAGTGAACAGATAAAAATAAAAACAAGTCTAAGATTCACGAACGCAAAATAACTGATTATTTTGCAGATGCCATTAACTGTTCGTAAAAAGCACCATATTTTTCGCCCAAATTGTCACTATCGTGGGTCATATTTGGTTTTGCTTTAAACATTTTAGCATATTCAGGGTCCAAATTGGTGGTACAATCTACTACTGCATCCGCATTTTTAATTCCCCCCATATGCAAACTTTTGTTATCGCCTTTTGCGTATGTTTCTAGATGCTTGTCTTCTATTTCATTTAAAGACGCTTTTCTAGCAAAGTCTTTGCCTAAGTCTTCTTTGAATTCATTTTCAAAAATAGAATAAACAACTTTCGCATTTTTAAATACTGGTTCGTCTTTGTATAAAGTTTTAAGATATACAGGAATCAAACTGGTCATCCAACCTTGGCAATGAATAATGTCTGGAGCCCAGCCTAATTTCTTAACTGTTTCCAACACACCTTTACAAAAGAAAATAACCCGCTCATCATTGTCATCAAAGAATTTATTCTTTTCATCTGTATAAATAAACTTGCGGTGGAAATAATCTTCATTGTCTAAAAAATACACCTGCATTCTTGCCTCTGGAATAGAAGCTACTTTAATCATTAAAGGATTGTCTTTATCATCAATAGAAATATTGATACCTGATAATCTAACAACTTCATGCAATCTGTTGCGACGCTCGTTAATCACACCAAACCTAGGAACTAAGACTCTAATTTCATGGTCTTTCTCTTGAATGGCTTGGGGAAGAAATCGTGACACTGTTGCTACTGGTGACTCGTTTAGGAATGGTGTCATTTCCGATGACACGAATAATACTCTTTTTTTGAAATTGCTCATATTCGTTGTTGGTTGGGAATTTTCTAATTACAAAGATAATACAATTTTTTCTTATATTATGAAATATAACTTAATATATTTATAAAAATAGCTCCAAAACCATTGATATCATTATATAAATTGTATATATATGATAAAATGAGTTATACCCAAACACATCTGTTTTTGTGTTAAAAATAAAACTTGTTTTTATTGATAATTTTTATTATAGCAGTTTGGGTAAATAATCTCTAGAGCATCTCATTAAAAAAGTTAATCATGATTTATTATGGGGAAATATTAATGATGAAAATTTCACCATCCCACTAGACCATTCATTCAATAAATATGTATTAATTTGCAACATGGATTTTATTGATTCTAATATTGTAAAATATGCGGAAGACCATACCTCTGAGGAGCCTTCTTATTTATACCAACTTAACCGTTACACCCATAGTAATTTATTAAAACCAAGAATGCTTAGCGGCCATTTACAAGGAAGGTTCCTTGCATTAATGAGCCAGTTAATAAAGCCTGATTTCATTTTAGACATTGGTACATATACAGGATATTCTGCACTATGTCTTGCAGAAGGTCTGAGTAATAATGGCAGACTTTATACAATTGACCATAACGATGAAGTTCTTGCTGTTGCTAAAGACTTTTTTACGAAAGCAAATATGTCAGACAAAATAACGGCGCTGCATGGGAATGCTATCGAATTGATTGAGCAATTAAACAGCCAAGTACCTTATTGGAATATTGTTTGGATGGATGCAGAAAAAGCCGACTACATCAATTACTATAATCTGTGTATCGATAAAATAGCGCCTGGTGGATTAATAATGGCGGATAACGTACTATGGAGTGGTAAAATTATTGAGCAAAAAGAACTAGAGAAAGATAAGGATACAATTTTACTCAATGAATTCAATACCATGGTTCAAAATGACCAAAGGGTTGAAAACATCCTTATGCCGATAAGGGATGGAATTATGATGATCCGTAAGATTTAATCTTCAATTAATTCAAACTTCTTCTCTTTTATCACCTCTAATAAATCATATATTTCGTTTAAATCGTTGCTGCATACCAAAGCGGTTTTGTAGGCTTTAAAATTGGGAATACCCTTGAAATAGTTGGCGTAATGCCTTTTCATCTCATTGATGGCTTGTATTTCACTCTTCCATTCAACAGACTTTTGCAAATGGGTTTTGCAAGCTTCCACGCGTTCATCAAAACTTGGTCCAGCCATATGTTCACCCGTATTCAAATAGTGTTTAATTTCTCTAAACACCCATGGATGCCCTATTGCAGCTCTACCAATCATTATTCCATCTACACCAAATCTATTCTTGTATTCTAGAGCCTTCTCAGGTGTTGTTATATCCCCATTTCCAAAAATTGGAATTTGAATTCTTGGATTGTTTTTTACTTTCGCAATTAGTGTCCAATCAGCCTCACCCTTGTACAACTGGGTTCTAGTCCTTCCGTGAATTGACAAGGCTTTTACTCCAACATCTTGAAGTCGCTCAGCTACCTCTTCTATATTCTTGGTTTTCTCGTCCCATCCCAATCTTGTTTTTACAGTTACGGGCAAATTGGTAGACCTAACAACCGCTTCTGTTAGTCTTATCATTAATGGAATATCTTTGAGCACTGCAGCACCCGCGCCTTTGCAAACCACTTTCTTGACTGGACATCCAAAATTTATATCCACCAAATCAGGTTGAGTTGCATCAACGATTTTAGTTGCTAAAGCCATTGCCTCTTCATCTCCCCCAAAAATTTGAATCCCGATTGGCCTTTCGTGGTCAAATATGTCGAGTTTTTGACGCGATTTAACGGCATCCCTAATCAGACCTTCTGAACTGATAAACTCAGTATACATCAAGTCTGCACCGTGTTTCTTACATAGGTATCTGAACGGAGGATCACTAACATCCTCCATAGGCGCCAACAGTAAAGGAAAATTTCCTAATGATATATCACCAATTTTTACCAAATTTGCATTTTTTAAATAGACAGAATTTGCAAAATTACAACGAACAGAATAGAATACAATACTTTGCCGATATTTTAATCTTAATTGGCTTGGTGTTAATTAGCGCAATTGTTTTTAGTTTACTAGGCGCGCTAATAAGTTCTGCTCTATTTCATATCCAAATATCTGATTTAATGGATGTATTAAGCAGTACTACGGAAACGACGAATGTTGGATTTTTAAAATTTTACAATGCTTTTGCAGCATTTGGCGCATGGGTTGTTTCAGCGTTTCTCTTATCCAAAATTCGTTCATACAAAATCAATTCATTTTGGAAATTTCAAATGCCTAAAGTTCGCTTTATTTGGGTTTTGCTGCCAGTTTTATTTATTTCTGCTGTCGTAGTTTCAGCTTTTTTGCTCAACTTAAATGAAAGACTGCCTATTCCAAGTTCAATTCGCAATTTTTTCAATTCAGCAAACTCAGCACAAATGCTCGAACGGATGTTGCAAATGAATAATCATCAAGATTTGTTCATCAACATCGTTTGTATTGCTTTATTTCCTGCTTTGTTTGAAGAGATTTTTTTCAGAGGTACGCTTCAACCCCTTTTAAGCGGCCTATTTAAAAACCACCATATAGGCATTTGGATATGCAGCCTCATATTTGCTTTGGTTCATTTAAACATTGACCAAGTTATCCCAATGATGTTTCTAGCTTTGGTTTTAGGTTATCTTTTCTATTATACCAAAAGCATTTATACCAATATTTTAATCCATTTCCTCAACAATTCACTCGCGGTTTTTGCCTACTACTATCAAAACAATTCAGAGATAGCAAAGCAAGTAGTTGAAGATAAATTTGAACCAAACACTCTATCCTTTTTTATTTTTTTAGGCATTGTTGTTTCTATCTTTGTTTTCATTATTCAACAACATAAATTAAACCACAAGCATGAATAATTTTTGGCAAAGGGCTATCACAGGTATTTTCTTTGTAACTGGAGTTTGTGGCCTAACTTTATACAATGAATTTAGCTTTCTAGTTCTATTGTGTGCAATATGCTTGTTTGGCCTATTGGAATATTACAGAATAGTTTTTAAAGGCTTATTTCATATCTCTCAGGCAGTCTTTGTAATCACAGGACTCGGTATCGTTTGCCTTAAATATTGGTTTAATGATTGGGTCGTATATTTGCTGCCTATTTTATTTCCTTTAGCGGCCATTTCCGTTTTGTTTTCCAAAAATAGAGATTGGAAAACTTTAACCTATCTATTCAGTGGCTTATTTTATATTGCTTTTCCCTTGCTTTTTTTCTTTTTAAGCGCATTTCACCAAGAACATACACAAGAGACGCCGCAAACTGTTTACATGCCCTTACTGGCCCTGAATTTATTCATCCTGATATGGTGCAGCGATACTTTTGCCTATGTAAGCGGCAAATTATTTGGCAAAAACAAAATGTTTGAAGCAGTTTCTCCAGGAAAAACTTGGGAAGGTTTTATAGGTGGCTTACTGTTAACCTGTGGGTTCTCAACTTTGCTTTCTTACTATTTTAACATCCCTATGCATGTAAATGTAATTGTTGCAATGTGCAGTGTGGTATTCGGCACATTGGGCGACTTAGTAGAAAGCATGTTAAAAAGAGAATTTAAAATAAAAGATTCTGGCAATATTTTACCAGGACACGGGGGTATTTTAGACCGATTTGATGCCCTATTAATTTCGCTACCTTTTACAGCCCTTTGTTATTATTTGCTGCTTTAATTAAATCGTAGCAATTACTTTCAATTCTATACCAATCGGGGTTGGAAGACAATTAATCTCCAAAGTTGTTCTGCAAGGAGGGTTTTCAGCAAAGTATTCGGCCCAGATTTTATTGTAGATTGGAAAATCATCTTTCATATTGGTAAGAAACACTGTAACATCTACAATCTTATCCCAACTGCTTCCTGAATCCTCAAGAATATATTTGATATTTTGAAATACACTATGACACTGCTTGGCTATATCATAACTAATTATATTTTTATTCTCGTCTAATTCAACTCCAGGAATCACCTTGGTACCGCGTTCTCTTGGTCCAACTCCACTTAAAAATAATAAATTCCCTACCCTTTTTGCATGAGGGTATAATCCTACTGGCTCTGGCGCCTTACTTGATTCTATACTGTTATTTTGATCCATTTGTTTTTTTGCTGCTTGAAGCTTGACTTTGTTTTGGCTTAATAGCACTTGAACCAGTGGTCAATGGAGTAGATATTATGCCACTGTTATAAATCACAGCGCCAAATTTATCAGAATCCATCAAAGTCGCTACAAATATCAACTTACCATCCCTGCTAAAGGTTACATCTCTTACATTTTTTCCTAAGTCATTAAATTCAGAAATGCTCTTTCCTGTTTCAATTTCGAAAAGCTTAGTGATCCCGTTGTTGCATCCACCAATAATATACTTTCCATCGCTGCTGTATTTCAAGGAGGTAACTTTCCATTCAAAACCACTTAAATTTTTAACACTTTTACCTGTTACAACATTCCAAATTTGTATGGTCTTATCACTTGAAGCGGTTGCCATAAAATTGCCATCTGGTGAGAGTTCCAAGGCATTAATTTCATCTGTATGTCCTGTGAAACTTAGAATTTCAATGTTCTTTCCACCGGTTTCAATTTTTTTAACCACGCCACCTTTAACGGCAACATAAAAAAACTTTTTATCTTTACTTAATTGCAAATCATTTATTGGACCACTTAATTTGATAACTTTCGACTTTAAAGGATCATTGATATTTGTTGTTCTAATTGTTCCATCCAAACTAGCAGAAATAATGTATTTATAGCTTGGGTCAATAAATGCAGCCGTTACAGGTTCTAAATGCAAGTTGAAAACTTTGTGTTTGCTTGGTGTATCAATATTCCAAATTCTAGATGAATAATCTTTACTACTGCTTACAAGAAATTTATTGTTTGCTGAAAAACTTAATGATATCACAGCACCAAGATGTCCTGTATATGTGCTTTTCATTACTGGATTTCCTAAAGAATCAAATGTGTATAAATGGATATGCCCATCCCAAGCACCAGTCGCCATTAGTTTACCATCATTAGAAATTGTAACTGTTTCAATATTTGAAGTGTGTTCAGTCATTTTATGTTTAAAAGACTGGCTATTAGCATTTTGATAAAAGCAAAAAGCAAAAACACACAATATAAGTTTTGATAACATATTTTGTTGATTTAGATGGCTAATTACGCCTTTTTTTTTAAATTGCTTTCCACAATCTTCCAAATTATACGTTAAAGTCGACCAAGGGGCTTCAGATGAAGGTAAGTACTTACATTTATCAGTTGAATTTCTCGAAATAAGTTGTTACTTCGCAGGGCATTATGACAATTTCAAAACTTCAAAAAGATGCCCTTGATTACCACAGCATGGGCAGACCTGGTAAAATTGAGGTAATATCAACAAAACCAACTCAAACAAAAAGAGATCTTAGTTTGGCCTACTCACCCGGAGTTGCTGAGCCTTGCTTAAAAATAGCTGACAACCCAAGTGATGTTTATAAATATACAGCCAAAGGCAACCTAGTTGCAGTTATAAGTAATGGAACTGCTGTGCTTGGCTTGGGGGATATTGGTGCCGAAGCCTCAAAGCCAGTGATGGAAGGGAAAGCCGTATTATTTAAAATATTTGCAGACATTGATGTTTTTGATATTGAGTTAAACACCAAAGACGTTGAAAGTTTTATTCAATGCGTGAAAGCTATGGAGCCAACTTTTGGAGGAATAAATTTAGAAGATATAAAAGCCCCTGAATGTTTTGAAATTGAGAGAAGACTTAGAGATGAATTAAAAATCCCAATAATGCATGACGACCAACATGGTACTGCAATTATTAGTGGAGCTGCCTTGTTAAATGCTCTTGAAGTGGTAAATAAATCGATTTCCGAAATCAAGATGGTGGTTAATGGAGCTGGCGCAAGTGCCATGAGTTGTAGTAAATTATTTATTGCATTAGGCGTTAAGAAAGAAAATCTTATAATGCTCGACAGCAAAGGCACGTTAAACAAAGAAAGAACTGATCTTGATGAATACAAGCAATTCTTTATAAACGATACAAAAACCAATACTTTGGAAGATGCCTTAAAAAATGCAGATATTTTTGTTGGTCTATCAAAAGCAAATATCCTCACTCAAGATATGATCAGAAGTATGGCAAAGGATCCAATTGTTTTTGCAATGGCAAATCCTGACCCAGAAATAGCCTATGATTTGGCAATTGCCTCAAGAGAGGATATAATTATGGCTACAGGAAGAAGCGACCATCCTAACCAAGTTAACAACGTGCTTGGCTTCCCTTTTATCTTTAGAGGAGCTCTTGATGTCCGTGCAACTATAATTAATGAAGAAATGAAATTGGCCGCAGTTAAAGCAATAGCACAATTGGCCAAAGAACCTGTTCCTGAATCTGTGATGATGGCTTATAATGAAACTGGTTTAGAGTTTGGAAGAAATTATATTATTCCTAAGCCAATTGACCCAAGACTAATTGAAGCTGTAAGCCCTGCGGTTGCTAAAGCAGCAATGGACAGCGGTGTTGCTATGAATCCGATTCAAGATTGGGATGCTTACCGCTTAGAGCTTAGAAATAGGATGGGCTTGGACAATAAGTTCATTCGTAGAATGATGACGCAAGCCCGTCAAAATCCGAAGCAAGTTGTGTTTGCAGAAGCCGATAATATTAAAATACTTAAAGCGGCAGTTATTGCAAAAGAAGAAGGAATTGCTATTCCAATTCTTTTAGGAAACAGTGTTAAAATCAAAGCACTAATGGAAGAAAATGGCATTGATTTAGGCGATGTTAAAATAATTGATCCACTTACTGAAGATTCTAAACGCGAGGAATATGGTTTAAAGTTCTTTGAAAAAAGACAAAGAAAAGGGGTCAATATTTATGAATCCGTAAAGTTAATGCGCGATAGAAACTATTTCGGCTGTATGATGGTAAACGAAGGTGAATGCGATGCATTTATTTCTGGATTAACCAAAAACTATCCAAAATCCTTAAAACCGGCAATGCAAATCATTGGAAAAGAGCAAGGAATAACCAAAATATCTGGCATGTATATCATCATGACCAAAAAGGGTCCTTATTTCTTCTCTGATACCACTGTAAATATAAACCCTACTGCCGATGAATTAGTCGAAATAGCCAAAATGACCCATGCTGAGGTTTCAAAATTAGGTGTTAAACCAGTAATGGCCATGCTTAGTTACAGTAATTTTGGAAGCGCCAAAGGTGAAGTCCCTGAAAAAGTTTCAAGTGCAGTAAGCTATTTGCATAAAAACCATCCAGAAATAATTATAGATGGAGACATTCAAGCAAATTTTGCGATGAATAACGAAATGATGAAAGAAAATTTCCCTTTCAGCAAATTAATTGACAAAGATGTCAATACCTTTATTTTCCCGAATCTTGCAGCAGGCAATATCGCCTATAAATTTGCACAAAGTTTTGGCAATGCAGAAAGCATGGGTCCAGTTTTACTTGGTTTTAACAAGTCTGTACACTTCCTTCAATTGGGTAGTTCAGTTAGAGAGATTGTCAATATGGTGGCTGTTGCTGTATTGGATGCTCAAGCAAAGAAATAATAAAATATTAAACAATAAAAAACCCGTGAATTGCATCACGGGTTTTTTTATAAATCATGTTTGTTAACTCAATTCTGAAGTCGGTGCAATTTTTTTAACCAAACCTTGCAAAACCTTACCAGGTCCAAGCTCAGTAAAACTATTGGCACCATCTCTTACCATTGATTGAACACAGTGGGTCCATTTAACAGGAGCCGTAAGTTGCTTCAATAAATTTCTTTTAATAGCAGCTGGATCAGATTCAGGCTCAGCACTAACATTTTGATATATTGGACAAAGCGGTGTTTTAAAATTGGTATTTTCAATTGCTGAGGCAAGTTTATCCTCAGCTGGTTTCATTAATGGCGAATGAAAAGCACCTCCAACTTGCAATACCAAAGCGCGCTTTGCACCAGCTGCCTTTAACTTTTCGCAGGCTTCATTTATTGCATCAATATCTCCTGAAATAACCAATTGTCCGGGACAATTATAATTAGCCGGCACAACTACGCCCGAACTTATTGATGCACAAATTTCTTCGACTATTTGATCATCTAATCCCAAGACTGCCGCCATAGTGCTTGGTTTTAATTCACAGGCTTCTTGCATTGCCATTGCTCTACTATATACTAATTTTAAGCCATCCTCAAAATCTAAGGTGCCATTTGCCACCAAGGCTGAAAACTCCCCTAAACTGTGTCCCGCAACCATATCTGGCTTAAAATCTTCTCCCAGACATTTTGCAGCAATAACTGAATGAAGAAAAATAGCAGGTTGGGTTATTCGGGTCTGTCTTAAACCTTCATCCGTACCATTAAACATCTCTTCAGTTATATTAAATCCAAGTATACTATTCGCTTGATTAAATAGCGCCCTTGCGATTTCATGTTGATCATATAAATCCTTTCCCATCCCAACAAACTGGGCACCTTGACCAGGAAAAATGTAAGCTTTTTTTCTCATAATTATTTATGTTCAATTTTATAACTTTATTCATTAAATACCAAGCTCGATTTCAGATTTTTCTTTTCTGTTTAACCCAGCTTTTACAAGCTTATAACTATGAATAACAAGTTCTTCTATTAAATCATTCTTTAAAGATTTCACATCAACACTATTCCAATGTTTCTTGTTCATGTGAAATGCACCTTTAATTTGGCTATATTCCTCTCTAAGTTCTATTGCCTTTTCTGGATCACATTTTAGATTAACGTCACCGAATTCTGATATACTGCATAGAGCAAATATTTTACCTTTTACCTTAAACACCAATGTGTCAGGTCCAAAAGGACAATCCTCTAAGACTGCAGGCAGATTTAAACAAAATTCGCGAAAGTGCTCTATGTCCACACTTCAAAAATACCGCCTAACCTTGGTATTTACCAAATATTGATTCTAATTTTTGCTCCCTATAACTAAAAATACCTTCCAATTGTTTTCTGATAAATAGGAAATTAGCCAACTGTCCCAAAATACCAAATGGAATTTTATAATGTATGGTATCATTCATTAAAACGCCACCCTCAATGGCAACTAATTCATGTCTATGATGCCATAATTGATACGGCCCAAAACGCTGCTCATCGATAAAATATTTCAAATTTTCAACATGGGTGATTTCAGTAACCCATTCCGTTTTATATCCGGGCAAAGGGGTTATATCATATACGATGATTTGCCCAGCAAACATCTTGTCTCCTTCTTTTACCTCATTCTTAATTCTAAAACCCATGTGCTCAGGGGTAATGGTTTTTAAATTATAAGGTGAAGATAAAAAATCCCATGCTTCTTCTAAAGAAATTGGTAGTTTTTGAGCGGTTTTCTTGCAGTAAATTGCCATTGTACATTCAAAGACAATTTAAATGGAAATTAGTTTTACTGAATAGGAAAACTAGAATTTCTCAATGGTTTCACTTAAATATTCCCAATAAAAATATCGACTCAATAAAAGACCTTTTTGCTTCCAAGATATGCCTTCTGGAATAGAGTTTAAAATGCCTTCAATATACCTTAACAAGGATTCCAAATCATACTTCTTCATAACCAACACATTATATCCAGATAGACTTGTAATCTCTTTGTCCTTAAATTCTGGATCTTGCCATATTGTCCTCAATAAACCTTTCTCATCGCAGATATTAAAAGAAAATACTTCAGAGCCATTTTTTCCTTGCTCGCCAATCTCCAATTCAATATTTACAAAGAACCCTCCTTCCGATAAATCCATATCCATTAAAGAAGTTCCAAATTCACCTTCAATGGACTTTAAAATTAGTTTGGCCATAAATTAAAAGTTTATTGCCTCTTCAACTTTCAATAAAATTTCATCAATTTTTTTGTGGTTCTCTTCCAATATCAATTTTGCTTCAGTCGCATAATTTCTTGCTAATTCTTTGTCTTTTAATCCTTTTGCATTTACCATTACATTGAAATAAGCACCTCTAACTGCAGTTTTAATACAAAGTAAACCTACACCAGCATCTGTAATACTATTTGGGTTGCCATGTTCAACCATATACTTAAGAATTTCGATGCTAGAATAAGCCACTTTCATCGTCTTCAAAGGTATTTCTGTTGCATAAACTGAGGCAGACTCAATTGCAGCACTGCGGATTGATTTCTCATCATCAGTGTTTTTGGGCAATTGAAAGGATTCCATTATTTTGTTAAATGCATTGGTGTCTTCATCGACTAAGTAAATGAGTTCTTTCTTAATTGATTGAGCTCTTTCAGCCCATTCAGAAAAAACACTCAATTTATCTTCCCACCCTCTTTTATCTGCGCTCAAATTGGCAACCATAGAACCCAAAGCTACACCTAAAGCCGCGCTTAATGCACTTACAGAACCACCCCCTGGTGCAGGACTTTCACTAGCTGTTTCATTAACAAAATCATGTACTTTAAAATCAACCAACAATTTTTTTGAGCGGTCTAGTAATACGTATTCTATTATTCGTTCCTGTGGCTTGAATTCTCCCAATTGATTTAATCCCAACGACTGAACTGCAATCTCTATCAATTCATTTTCACTAACGCCTATACTTCTTCCTTGCTTAGATAAATAATGTTTTCCTGCATCTAAAAGTGGTTGCAATGGAACTAAGCCGACCAACTCACTTCCTGTTACTCGAATACCTCTATCATTTGCCTTTAAACATACTTCATCAAACGCTTTATGAACTGAGGTGATTCTATAATTGGTTAGATTCATGCTAATTTGAGCCATGCCATATTCTTCGATATACCAACCAATCGCTTTTACCGACTTTAATGTACCAGGTATTCTGATAGGCTCTCCATTTTCATCCAAAACAGTTTTACCACTTATTGGATTTCCTTCTCTTTTTACACGACCAGCTTCTCGAACATCAAAAGCAATTCGATTGGCAAGGCGCGTTGATTTTGTATTTAGATTGATATTGTAGGCAATTAAGAAATCGCGCGCACCAATTACAGTAGCACCATGTTTTAATGGCAATTCTGTTGGACCAAAATCTGGCTTCCATTCAGGTAGTTTTATTTTTTCTAAAAACCCCTCATATTCCCCTCCTCTTATTATTGAAAGATTTGACCTTTGTTTGTTTGATTGTGCCTCCTCATATAAATATACCGGAATGCCAAGAGCATCACCAACTTTCTCAGCCAAAACAATAGACCATTTCGCACATTCATCCATCGTAATTCCACTTACTGGAACCAGCGGACAAACATCGGTAGCACCCAATCTCGGATGTTCGCCTTTATGGGTGCGCATATCTATAAGTTCTGCTGCTTTTTGAATGCCTAAAAATGCAGCTTCTACAACCCTTGAAGGTTCGCCTGCAAAAGTAACTACAGTTCTATTTGTGGCTTTACCCATGTCCACATGAAGCAACATAACTCCATCAACAGACTGTATGGCGTTGGTTATTTGCTTTATAATACTTTCATCGTTGCCCTCACTAAAGTTTGGAACACATTCTACAATTTTTTGAAGCATGCTGCAAAATAAGTTCAATTTATGGTTATTTTAAAAAATTAGTCCTAGTTAGCTTAAAATTTTATTCTTCACAACAATCACGAGAAGGTTAAATGTCACAAATTACTTTATCTTCGTGATATGAAACTAAGAAATAATATATTTTCCTTACTTGCATTTCTGATTTTTACACCCCTAGCAAAGGGGCAAATGTGTCCGTGTAAATTTGGTAAAGACAGCACAATTAAGCCGCTTCGTTACGAGATTGGAATCAATGGATTTACCTACAACGAACAGTTAATCAATTTCTATTCAAATAAAGGCTCATTTCAAAAAAGCTTTATTCGTGGCATTAAAATAAAAAGACATTTCGATAATTTTTCAGCTAGATTAGGATTTGATTATACTGAATCAAAATATCAATTTGAGACTAATGAAGTGATGTATTGGAACAAAAATATTGGTTCCAATTATTCAAAAACATTAAAATTAGGAATTGAGAAAACGGTATTGAATAAAGCTTTTCAAATTTTTGTTGCGGCCGACTTGGTTCTATTAAGTTCCAATTATTCAGGAATTACTGAAGGATGGGGCGATATAGCATCTTATTACAAATTTCCTTACAATTTCAAATTGAATGCACTAGGAATATCTCCAAGCCTTGGTATAAAGTATCGACCAATAGAGAGAATCTCTATTAGCATGGAAACTTCCCTTTCCATTCTTTATTGGCAAACAAAGGGAAATCAGGCACCGTATAGAAATGAGAGTTCGACGGCTTTAGTTGTCAATCCTGTAGGGCTATTGTCACTGAATTACCATCTTTTCCGTTAAGAAATTTTTTCAAAAACACATAAATCAAAAGGATAAAGATGTGCTTCATCAATTCCATGTGCTTCTCTATAAACTTCTTTCCATTCCTCATCTTTCCATTTAGGAAAATAAGTGTCAATGTTCTCAAAAGAGTGCCCCACAAAAGTGATATAGAGTTTATTGGCAACTTGGAGCATTTGTGAATATACCATTCCACCACCAATAACCATAACTTCTTCCGTATTTTCAGGAACAGCATTTAATGCTTCTTCGATAGATTTAACATGAATAAAACCATCAATGATATCTTTACCACTCGAGGATATTACAATATTTAAGCGCTTAGGTAAAGGTTTTCCTAATGAAAGCATGGTATTTCTACCCATAATTAATGGCTTACCAATGGTGTGTTGTTTAAACCATTTAAAATCATCTGGCAAGTGCCAAAGAAGTTTGTTCTCAGATCCTATTCCGAAATTGGAATCTATGGCAGCAATCAATGAAATTAGCATATATTACTGCAAAGTAACATTGAAATAAATTTACTTTAGCAATAACTGCAGTAAATAATAAAATCCACCTGCCATGATCATCGTTACAGGCAATGTCAAAATCCAAGCAATTGCAATACTTTTGATGGTGTCAGGTTGTAAGTTCTTAACCCCTTTTGAAGCAGTCATAGCTCCCGCCACACCAGACGACAATACATGGGTGGTTGAAACTGGCAATCCAAATCCTGAACTTAAACCAATCGTTGCTGCAGCTGTTAACTCAGCAGTTGCACCCTCAGCATAGGTCATATGTCTTTTCCCGATTTTCTCACCGATAGTTATTGCTATTCGCTTCCAGCCAATCATAGTGCCTAGACCTAAACATAAAGCGATCATAATTGTTACCCACTTAGGAGAATACTCAATGTCATTCTTTAGATAAACAAGTTCTGAATTTAAAATTTTAGCATTATCTTTAGAATCCATAGAAGTTGGGTTCTTCAATTCAGACGTCAATTTTTTGTTCAATTTAGAAATTGAGGTGCGTAAATCAACGATATTTTTCTTCTTATCCTGATCTGAAACAATTGTATCATCCTTAGCCAACTGAAACTTTTCCAGATTGATTTTTGTTTCATTAACGTTAATTAGAAGATCATCCTTTTTTTCCTTTGCCAAAGCCAATTCAATTCTACTCAACGATTCCTTTGACTTGGTATAATTAAATTCAGAATTTAACGCAAATTGCACAGGCATAAAGGTAATTAGTATAATCAACATTAGGCCAATTCCTTTTTGACCATCGTTGTTTCCATGAAAGAAACTAACCAAAGTACAGGTAGTTATTAATATGGCCCTAATCCATGTAGGTGGCCTCGTTCCTAATTCAGGTTCTTTGAAAATTTGTTTTTTTGTTTTGATGATTCTTCTCAAAATATACATCAATAGTATAGTTACTGAAAATCCAATTAAAGGAGAAACAAGTAATGACAAACCTATTTCTGATGCCTTTATCCAATTTGGGCCATCACCACCATGTATTAGCAAAAAGACGACACCACCACCTAATATCGAACCAATTAAAGTGTGAGAAGAACTGCAGGGTATACCAAAATACCAAGTTCCTAAATTCCACGCTATACCTGAAAGTAGTATACCCAAAACCAAGCTAACGCTCTCTCCGGTGCTTAATAATACCAAATCATTCAAAGGCAGCAAGCTAACAATTCCCATTGCTACTTTGTATCCCCAGAAACTACTCAAAAACAAACCTATGAAATTCCAGAGTCCAGACCAAACAATTGCGTAAGTTGGTTTTAATGAACCAGTGTAAATCACTGTTGCT
>JBIKPR010000109.1:0-5753 GCA_044357345.1 Bacteroidia bacterium | reverse complement strand
TAATGAGCGTGTGTTTTTCTTCAATTGTGAAGAAATAATTAGGGGTTTTATTTGTTTTTGAGTCCATATTTTTACACTTTTTTGTGTAAACTTATTTCAGGACAAGACATCGTTCCGTCACGCTACGGGATGAATCTAGCGTTTAGGGTCTAGTGGGTCTGAAATGCTTCAATATTTGGGTTATTAACTAATAATTCATCCCGTGGCGTGTTCTCGCTCCGGAGAACTCTGTCACTGGGGTTGTTGTATATCTCACTCCCTCACCAACCTCATTACCTGCACAACTCCCGTCGAATCACTAAGCAGCACACTGTAAATTCCTGCCGGTAAAAAGCGGATGTCTATGCTGGTTTTTTTCTCGTTTAGTGCCAAATTATTCAACATTGTTTGTCCCACGCTATTGTATATACTTAAACTAAGTGGACTGCTGATGAAGTGTTCTATAGTAATAGATGTATGCGCTGGATTTGGATACAGATTCATTTTGCTTTTTGAAAAGCTGTTAGACAAACTTGAAGGATAAAACGTGGTGTCGCATATAGGAGAGGTGCTAACCAAAGGAGCAAAGAAATTAGCTAGGTTATCGGTCCTTAAAGTAAAGTTGTCATAAGCATGACAAGGATTGTTAATTTGGTCGCTGCAACTGCCCTTGCCAATTAAAAAACTATAGGGGAAATTGGTGCTGGTAAATTGATTTTGAATGTTGTATCCATAATTAAAATTGCTGTTCCATTGGCTAAAGGTTCTGCTGCCATATAGTTTTGCAGTGTTTGCAATGGCAAAGCAACCATAACCATTCGTCATGCACCAAGAAAGGCCAGTAAACACACGGCCACTGTCTATAGGCACCACCATGTCGCAGGGTTGATGAAATGAAAATATATTTGGTTTAGGCGTATTTGATTTATGTTGTTTTAACAAATCGCTCATCATAGCGCCATACATATTTCCAATGCCTTTTATTGTGTAATGGATATTGCTTGGTTCAATGTTTCCATTGATGCTTCCAAGGTCGGGACGCGGAATGCCGGTATTAGAAAAAGTCTTACCTGAATTGTATGTGCAGTTTGCAGTATTGGTATTTGGTTTAACTGCATCATTAATGGCATAAGCTTGCATTGGTTTTTCACTTGCAGTATCCATTAGACCAATTCCTAGAGCAACAAATGCACCCGCACTTTCACCTGTTAGAAAAACATTGCTGGTATCAATTCTGTAGTTTTTGTGGCGGTTAATTAAAAAACGTAAAGCACCTTTGCCATCTTGAATTGCTCTGAAATAGGCGCGGTACCATTCGGCGCTGTCGGTAGAAAATACGCATGAATAGTTAGGGTAATTGCAGTTCCAAGCCAACTTATCGGAAATAAATCCCAAACGGTAATTGATGCTCGCTGTTACATAACCCCGTTTGGCAAATTGTTTGCAAATGGCAGTGATATTGCTTTCTCCTTTATCGCCTGCTAGAAAAGCACCACCATGTATAACAAGCATTAATGGCCTGGCGGCAATATGCGCTTGGTCATCGCAAATAGGTGTATAAATATCCATCTTGAGCGTGTCTATCCCACCATTGAAATTAATGGCTTTACCATATATAACATTCATGGTGCTGTCGTAATGGTATTTTTTGTCTTTCCATTGTTGGGCGTATAGTGCCGAGCATTGACAAAAGATAAATAGTAGTTTAAATGCCGTTTTCATGATAGTTGATTTACTAACAAATGTATTTGGAATGAATTGAATTCCAAAATCTAATTTAATACTAGGGGGTAGGGTCCCTGTAGCAGAGACTGCACTTCGTTCCGTCACGCTACGGGATAATCTAGCGTTTAGGGGCTAGTTTGGATTATTAATATGAGATGGATTTCGTTTATTATAGATTTTTTAAAAATAAGTGAAACCAACAATAGCAATAGCAGCGTGTAAGACCCCTCTCTAGGCAACGAGAACACCAAAGCGTTAAACAAGGCTTCATAGACAAGGCTTGTGCCTCCGCTAAAGCTACGGCGACACGCGGACGAAGTCCGAAAGGGTTGAGTACTCCTTCGCAAAATCTTCAGGATTTAATAGGATGATTAGGAACTACGACAAGAATTCGGTTAATATTTAAATAATCACTCTAGAGGAGTGAAATTATTATTGCCCCGAAACCAGAGACTTCGCTATGCTGCGTCACGATTTGGGATTTAGACTTCGGAGAAGCTAAATTATTATAGATAAATTAGCGTCCATGAAATCAGCTCTGTTGGTGCTGAATTATAAAATATTGTAGTTTTTACAATGATTTAAGTTTTCGAAAAATAACGAATACTCAATGTTCCTCACCAAAGGTGATGAGGTTCATATCTGGGTCAAGTATAGCAAATTCTCTTACGCCCCAAGATTTTCTGCATAATGCGCCATTGGGATGTATTTCTACATTGCGCTGAAGTAATTCTTCGTATTGTTGATCAATATCTTGGCAACGGATATAAATTTGGCCATAGTTTTCTTTAGGATTTAAACTTCTGAATTCGAAAAAATGCAATTCGATTTGGTCTTTGGTGAGTATTAAGTAACCATCAAATCCAACTACTTCTTTGCCCCGTTCTTCGAATCCTAATTTTTCAATATAAAATTTGCGCGTAATGTTAATATTGCGCATAGGGATTTTGGGGTGAATAGCAGTAAGCATGGGGGGGCTGCAAACTTAATTAATTTACCGTGGAATTAAAACCCTGTTTTTAATGATTAAACGCGAGTTCCACCATGCCCTCCTGCAACGATCTTTAATATTTTCAAGCTTAATATAAAGTACTTAAAAAATTGGATCAAAGGATTTTGCATTTTTGCATGTTCGGATTTTGATATTTTTTGAATCATCTTTCTTGTGTTTTATTGTTTTGGTTTATTCAGGTATTAACCACCAGAAAGGCCGCATTTTTGCTTTATATAAAAAAGCATAGTGTAAAGTCAATTTAAGCCAATGACCAGCAAGACCAATTTCTCCAAATGTCTTTTTTAAATCTCTACCCTGTGTCTGTGGGTATTTTTCGTAGTCGGGAACAATTGGGAATGTGGTTATACTAATCCCACTTCCATTTGTTAAGCCATATCCTGCCGATGCAATGCATGCAGCGCCCATGTTACCCATTGAGCCTTTATGGAGAAGTGGTTTTTCCCCATTGTTAATTTGATCAATGATATTATCAGCTACCAGTTTTGCCGTAATTCCTGAAGGCATACCTGTTCGAGGTGGAGAAGGGAATATATCTGTTCCGTTTTTGCTTTTTCGTGGTTTTGAAATGCTATGGGGTGGAGCAAAAGCAATTCCGGGAGCAAAAATATTTGAATAGCTCGGGTTTTGATAGGTCTCTGGCCAATCTTTTACTGACCATTCTTCATAAGGTTTGGCTGTGTAATCGGCATCTACCAGCATGAAACCTTTGAAAAGTTTTTCAGTGATATCATGCTCGTTTTTGTCAAATGCCTTAAATCCATGTCCAGAAAATGAAGGTATTAACATCGCAAAATCATAAGTTTCGCTTTTGTATTCACCTGCTAAGTTTTCGTAATGAGCAATACCATCTTCAATTTGATTAACACCTGCGCCTAAAATCCATTTAATGCCTCTGTCGGCAAATACCATTTCTACCATTTCACTCGATTTCATTGTTTTTGAACCGTAGCTCAAGAGCATTCCATCCATGCCAAAATCCCCCAATTCATTTTCATTTGATATCCACGTTAATTCTATTTGGTCTCTTACTCCAAAACGAACCAGTTCCTTTTCAACGTTTAAAATATATTCAAATGCAGCACCTTGACAAGTTGCCTTCGCATGTCCGGTGCCTATTAATATTTTTGCTTTTTTGTTGTTTGATTTTATATCTGAAATTAGTGCATGCAATGCCTCTGATGCATGTGTGGCGTGTTCGTAGGTGCAAACTGAATATGTTTTGTTCTTGCCGGGTAAAAGTCCTTCTGTTAGTTCAAAAGCAAGTTTGGGGCCAGTTGCATTAATCAGAAAATCGTAATTAACATTTTCTTGAACACCTGCTTTTTCGCCAAAAAGGTACTCAATACTTACAAAGGCTTTTGATTCATTTGCATCACCTTCAGGATGAAATGATACGACTTTTGCTTGCTTGTAACCAATGCCTTTTTTCTTGTACAATGGTTCAAGCGGAAAATAGACCTCTTCAGATTTCATTCTGCCAATTCCTACCCAAATATTTGATGGCACCCATTGGTAGTTTCTATTTGGTGAAACCACCAATATTTCATGTTCTTTACCTAGTTTTCTTCTGAGATGAGAAGCTGCAGTGTGGCCTGCAATACCTGCCCCTAGAATTAGTATTTTTGACATGGTGTTATTTTAAAAGTACCAATTGACTTAATTTTATGCCTTCAACCCAGTGAGGTACATGGGCCTCAATTAGCACATAGTCTCCTGGATTCAATGTTTCTTTTATCCCCTTTTCGTTCTCAAAAATAGCAACGCCTTCAATGCAAATTAACAAGGCTGGCGTTTTGGTAATATGTTCTTTTAGTTTTTCGCCTTTAAGTATTTGAATGGCAGTCGCATTGCCCATGTCGCCCTTAAAAAGGGCATTTGCGGAAACGGCTTTTTCTGTTGTGTGAAGTTGTTTGATGTTCATGTTTTTTGAGTTTTTTAAATTCCGCCAGTTTCTTTTGGACTATTAATAATTATGTCAAGCTCTTCCTTTGTAATATATTGTGCTTGGTATGTAAAGCCTAGTCCAATCAATTGAGTGTAGAATGTTCGCATGTGGTTGCGACTTCCTTTATTCAAATTGTCGTATACAAATTTGATGTCTTGATTGTCTATTTTTAAATTCCAGTTATTTAAATCGTAAATATCAAAATCCTCTATGGTTGCTCCTACTTTAAATCCATCGATTTTGCTGCTAAATCCAATATCTATTAATTCATTGTATAGCTTCTGTAAACTGCTATCACTAAAAACACCAATGGTTTTATTAGACGCAGGATCTTGCAATTCATATTTGTTTATTAATGTAAGAACTGCATTGGCATGTGTTGATTCACTGGATGATATGTTATTGAAAGTTGTTTCATTCCACTTGTTATACAAAGTGTAATAGACATCATGTGCCAATTTCTCTTCTTCTCGCATGTGGATTAAACTCTTTATTTCATCTGCGTTTAACGGTTCTATAGGGAATGCCATTATTTGTGAAGTTAAATCCTTGTTTTCGCTTTTATTTGATTCTTTCTTACAACCGTATAAAAAAGCAAATGCAAGAGCTATTAAAATTATCTTGGTTTTCATGTTGTTATTAGTTTTCAATGATTATTTTTTGACTTGCTTTTTCGCCATCGGTTTCTATTGTTATAAAATAGATGCCACCATCTGTAAGGCCTTCGATTTTCTTTGTGTAGGTATGTTCACCGACGCCTAATTCACTTAAAATACTTTGCTCAATTGTTCTGCCATGTATATCGCTAATGGTAATTTTTACATCGACTGAGCTTTTGGTGTTGAATTTTACAGCAAATATCCCATTGTTTGGATTTGGTAAGACTTGCATCTGCAAAAATCCAATACTTTGGCTATTTAATACGTGTATAGAGTTGCTATTGTTGTTAATTAAATATACTTTAAATATTTGACTGCTCGCATTGCTTTGGGTGCCTGTATTGCTGAAGAAAATATTTGCTGCACTGCTGCTAATACCGCCATAAATGTAGCCAATGAGTGTTGTGTCTTTATTTATTTCATCCAATTT